>CAVKDW010000029.1:0-21471 GCA_963655075.1 Muribaculaceae bacterium
GTCCCGCCTCGTCCCACAAGTGACGACGGAAACGGTCTTGATAGGGCTGCAACATGGTTGTCATTTGTCCGTTGGTATTCCAGTCCAATAACGTCATATCCTCGTAATAAGACGGGGAGTATATTATCTTAGGCTGATGCGAGAGAGGAAACTCTCCCTCATAACGATAACCAAACACCATATCCGCATTCAGTTCGGGAGAGTTTTTATAGTTCACAAGTCCTGAAGGGCTATAACTCATAGAGTAAGAATAGTCACCCAAAATACTGTTATACTGCCAAGCGCCCATTAAACGGTATTGGTCGTCATAAGTGTAATCTACCACATACTCACCACCCAAATTATAGCCGTATGTCGGTGCACTCTGTGCCGCTCGCATGATATTGCCTACTCCGTCATATTCATAGTTTATGTGCTGAAGATAATTGCCATCTATATCTTGCAGTTGCCGTTGTACTGCCCAATGACGCACATCATCGTACACCGAGGTCGTAACAAAGTTATTGCCATAAGTTGTTTCAATAGGGCTGTCATATTCGTCATATACTATATCTTGAATATACACATCTCCCGCTGTATTCCCTATAGAATATAATAACCCATCGTGATAATTATAAGTTATCTCTTCTCCATCAGGATAGGTAAGCGTACGCATACAGCCAAAACTGTCATACACGTATTGAGTAGAGAAATGATATGCCTGATTCTCCGAGGGAACTACTATCGTCTTATCTGACACAGACACATTCCCCATCGCATCGTACGCAAGATATTCATACCCTGTTATATCCGACACATACATCAACCTTCCATGCTCAGGATAGTACTCGTAATAGGTATCATATTGCGGATAACGAGGATAATGGATAGCCGTAAGGTGGTTATAGTCATACTCGTAAGTCGTCTCCTCGCCATTATCCAATTGCACCTGAGTGGCAGACGCGATGAGATTATCCGCCGCGTCGTATGTCCATACGGTAGTACCTGCATCAGGATGGTTGCGCTCTGTCCTGCGACCGAAGCCGTCGTACGTATGTGTGGTGGTCAGCCCGTCGGGGTCTGTGGATTGGAGTAGTTTCCCGAGGGCGTCATACTCAAAAGTTGTAGTGGCACCGTCAGGTGCGGTACTTGTGGTCAGCCATCCTTGCGGAGAAATACACTGCACCCACGGCAGACCGTTTTCATCTGTACGCTCTGTTGTTAGTCGTTTGTCATTAAAGGCGTCACTCCCTATCCCATATCGCATTTCGGACATATTGCCGTCTGCCCAGTATGTGGCTGTCGGACGGTCTATGACATCATAGTCGGTTTGAGCGATTAGGTCGAGATTATGAGTATAATAGATTTGCATAAGGCTGTCTATCCAAGCATTAGCATACGTAGTAGTAGTGCGCCCGAAACAATCATAATCTGCACGATTGCTAACTATATAGCGTGCCCCCCGCTTGTCAAAACGCTGCACCATATCGCCACGCGCATCGCAGAAAGTGCGGTGGAACGTACCGAACACATATTCATCATCACTGTATGTATATACATCTATGTAAGACGGGCGAGTACTACGTACCCATATGCTCCTATAATAATCCCAACCATAGTTTCGGTGGTACCCGTACCAAATGGTATGCCTGTTTTGTGCTCTCTCCTTCGGGGCTGCAATTGAGGTCAAACACCCCATATTATCGTAGTCGTATTCTATTGTTTCTCCCGCCACATCTGTAACTTCAATAGGTAGTTGCCAATAAGGATGATATGTTGTAGAGGTGGTGTGTCCCCATTGGTTGGTGATAGTAGCAGGCAACGATTGCGAATAGTCATCATACACGATAGCATAAGAAGCCCGCTCCCCATTGATATTCTCCGGTAGTATTATATCCTCAACCATACCATACTGATTGTAGGCATAGTCAGTGGTTCTTGCATTGGATGTGGCAAGGTCTATCTGTCTGTATTGTGTCAGGCTGCCTTTCTCATCATAGGTGGCAGTATCTTTCCGTACTTTGGTTTGGTTGGCGGACACCGTCACTCCCGTCGGCAACGACACGAGGTTATTGACAAGATTATCCCCCGATGTGGCGTCCCTATACGTGATGGTTGCCAAGAGGTCGTCATCACCGATATTGGTATCACCTATGTTGCGATACGTAATCACATTATGGTAGCGGTCGTAGTCGTATTGTTTAGCCGTCACGATACTATCCTGTCCGCCCTCAAAATACGTAGTGATATGCGACTCTTTCCCAACATGGATAGTAATATCCTGACACAAGTTATCCGTATTGACACCCGTCGAATCATGATACAATATATCCAATTTATACTCTGTATATCTGTTGCCCTGTGCGTCCGTCAGCGCATCATACAGCAGTTTGCCATGCTCCACAAAGTCTGAGTTCTGATAGCGGCGTATATGGCGGCGATAAAGCGAATGGGGTTGTTCCATCGTGTTGATGTCATGCGTCTCCACCACACCATAGCCGAGATGTGTCCGCTCTGCGGCATCATAGTGCAGGTCGGCATATGTGAAACGCCGGGTAATAGTATCGCATGTCAGCGCACCCGTACGGGCTATCACGTCATCCACCTGTGTGAGCAGCCACCGGCGACGGCGTTGCTCCGTGTTCGGTTCGGAGAGGGTGTAATGCAGGTGGAACTGCTGCCCTGTGGGATTGGTGATAGTTTGTAACAAGTGGCGTTTACCCATTTGGTTATAACGCACATGGATATTGCCGTTGTTGTCCGTCCATACCAAATCGGGCAGACCATCACCGTTCATATCTATCAGGTCTGCATTCGTACGGGACACGGACTGACCATACGAACCGCGACCACCGATGTTCAACTTCCAAAATACGAAAGTAACACCGGCAGTAATGGCAGCATTGATATTCCAGTTGAGCGTCTTTCGCGATTGCGATGACTGGTTGGCAATGGTCGTGGATTGGTCGCCCATACCACTATGGGTCATCAGACCTATCAGCATATCATCTCCCCGCTGTATCACCAAGTCTGGCAGTCCGTCCCCGTCCATATCCATCAGGCGCACTGTAGCCTTGTCTAACGACCAGCCTATGTCCGCACCCAAAGAAAGGCTCATCTGAAACTTGTTAACTCCTGCTCTTGAGCCCAAGGCCTTTCCCAAACCGGTTATTACTCCATCCCAACTTGCGTCCGCACCAGCGTTGTACGATAGATAAGTACTGACATTTTGGTTGATAGCAGTCAGCCCGTATAGCGTATCTTCGCAGGAAAAACCATAACCTATATTGAGGCTTGCCAGCACGACACCGTTACGCTGCACAATCTTGTCGGGCAACCCATCTCCATTGATGTCTATGTAGGCAATAATAGCATCATTTGTCGAACGTGTACTATTATTGCCCCATGCTCCGCTAGCCTGCAAAGAGAATTTACCGTCACGCACATTGTTACCTGGTAGTTTGAGAGACCCCGCGTAGTTACCCGAAGCAGAAGCACCATTGGTCACAGAATGGTTGGCATATAAGTCCATCGTGGTATTGCACACTGCCCCCAATCCTCCCCATGGCTGCGTAAACTGGATAGAGGTAGAACGCACAATATCAGGATAACGGTCGCCATTCATATCCAAGAAATCGGTTGTAACTGTATAGTCGGATTCCGAATGGGTATAACCAACCCCTGTGAATCCTACACCGACTCCCGCATTCACATTCCACGACTTGGTCTTGGAGGTCTTGCGTATGGTGGTCATGCGTTGCCCGTCTGACGAGACAGGCATCTCACTGTCATAGTCGGGAATATCCTCATCGTCGTCTTTCATGGTTGCCACCGTGGTGGTAGCCAGTGAGGTGCGTTGCGTACGGATATCGCGGGTATTGGATTGTAGGTTTCGTCCTATACGTGCCACTTTTCCATACGCCTCCCAACGTTGATGCTCGGCATCTGCCGTCATCTCTATCCATGCATGGTCCAATGGGTTGTAGAGGTCTGCCGACTGCATCTGTTGGTTAAAAGCGTCCATAGAAGTCAGCCGGCTCGTATCAATGCTTGTAATATTATCGGTAAATCCTGTAGTATCGGGGTGAGTTATCATATATTGTTTGGTAGTATTGGATAGCGACGACAGCGGAATGTTTGTAACTGCTGCAGCGGTATTGTTATACGCGAACTGTCCCCAGCCGCGATAGAGCGGTCCGAACAAATCATAGTACGTGGAATCCAATGTCGCCTCCGGATTGAACCGCAGGCGTGGAGCAATCCACGTGATAGTGGTGTCACCCGTGTTGCGCACAAAAGTAAGACGGGTTCGGATATCTACCTGTCCGAGGTTACCCATGACAGGAGATAACTCCATATATACCGAGGTGTTGGCAGGCAGGTTGGAAAAGGACACTGGAATATACGAAACAGAAGATGTGATGGAGCGGGTGACAGACTGGTTGCCACACACAATGTGCAGGGATGCTCCCGCGCCTGTATGGCAGTCGGCTTGAATATCCAACCTGACTGTACCTGTTGTGTCCGTCTGAAACATACGATTGTCTGCGCATGTGTAATCTACATTGGAATCGTACTGCTTATTATTATCAGAGTAGGTTATCACTTGTTGCCAATCCACATTGTCGAAATAATGCGTACGAACCGACATCAAGCGGAAGAAGAAAATATCCCCTTTATTGACACGGATAGAAGAATGTATCGTATTATGTAAGGTATAGTCATCTGCCCCGATAGTAACATCGCCTATCTTCGTACTCTTCGAGGAACGTAGGGTTCCATTGCTTGCGTCAGCCGTCACCGACTGCTCGTGTTGAATGATGCAGCGCACTCCATCCACGGTTCGCGACTGCTGACGGGAAAGAGTGGTATCTTGCAGTAGTTGTATAGTGCTATTGATAGATACCATGCCACTGCGAGGTGCCACCCATACGCGTACCGCTTCGACATTCGGGTCTATCTGTTGAGGGCAGATAGAATCTATAACATGTACATAATACTCCGAATTGCGCTCTTCTATTCTTGCCGTCGGATAACGTTCATATACCGACTTCTCCCACTCCTTATAAGCCTTATTGGATGCTACCCAACATGGGTCCGAAACGTAATTGTCATCAGTGTAGTGACAATGACGAAGCATACATGTCCTGCACTGCTCGGGATGTTGCTCACAAACATTGCAGCATTCATCACATTGTTGATAATCTGGGTCTCCCTGATATTGATTATAACAAGCATCATCTTCTCTGATGCACATCGCACATTGTTGTGGATTATAATTATACGATAGACATTCATTATGGCAGTCTTCAGGAACTGCACCGGCACAATTATTTTGCAGTTTACAAAGATTGCAATCCTCCAAAGACTCGTTTATACAGGTTTCTTGACATTGGTCACATACAAAACAACTTGGGTTATTGTATATGCAAGCAGCACATTCCTCTATGTTGTCCATACAGATGTCGTGGCAATCATTACAAGGGTTATCCAGTCCTTGCAATCTTCCATCTAAACAATAGATATCTGCACAACGGAGATATTCCTCCTCATCCTCATTTCCACTATCGTCTATAAGGTATTCTACACATTCAGAACAAGATGTACGACAATTATGGATACGTTTACATTCTTCATAGATATCAGGCTGATTCTTATAATCTATACATTCTTCACAAACCAATTCTTGATTGCAATACTTTAGGCAATGTACCACATATTCCTCCAGACTTCTATCTCCCCATCCATCATCCGCTGCCTCCTCTGCCGCCATCGCCATATAAATTTGTATACCATTATTACGATACAATCGTACAGAAGGATTTTGAATATATTCTCTAATAACTTCTTCACATTCATCACAATCCCAATAGTCATAATCCGGTTTCTGCGTTGTACTTGGTTCCGTTCCCCATGCAGGGCACGATGACCAATGATGGGTATATACCTCTACAATAGTATCAAAAACTCTACATTCAGGAATAACCTCCACCTCACCATCATAGTAAAAATAGGAACATTGGGTAGAATCTGTCTTGACTGAGTCTTCACCTGTGTGCTGAAAAAAATCATTATGGGCATTGAGGCGATTGAAATATACCGTACCATCACTAACGTAATCGGGTAAACCATCCCCATTGATGTCCGCAAAATAACTATCCGTATAGGTATTGGTAAAGGATTGCCCGCCACTGATATTGGCATTTACGATACCTGTCTCTACACCCGCTTGTGCACCCCATGTATGCGTCTTGCTGATTTCTTGTGACAATCCTTTGGCGGGAATGCCGGTATTTACTTCGTTATCAAACAGAACACTATCCCCTTTTTGGCGTTGCAGTCGGTAATATATCTTGTCATCTTTCATATACACCATATCTGCCAAACCGTCCCCGTTCATGTCCATAAACATGGATGTAGTATAACCGCGTGACTGCGAGTAGTTATAGTTGCCTCCCGCACCAAAGTTGGTATTCCACACTTGCGCACCCAATCCGACACCGAGTGTGCCACCTACACTCCAATGATGGCTGCGAGATTCATTGAGGAAATTAGGTCCCTCATTATCCCCATTGCTAATCACCACATCCTGTACACGGAAAATACTATCCAATGTTGGAGTATAGTAATCAAATTCTATTATACTATTTATACAATCTTCATTACCATCTATGAAACAATAATCATCCTGCCAACCATAATTTACACAAGGAACACCATAATCCCGAATTTTCGTTATCTTTTGCTGTGTTGTATGAGAACATGTATAGTACATATCATTCTCATACTCTATCATATATGCACGTTGGATTTTATACTCATTATTATCGTCAAGATAAGTCAATCGAATATGACATAGTATGCGATCCGTTGTCTGTAAAAAGCCCAGCCGTCCATTGGTGATAGCATCATTCCGTTGGTCATCATAATGGATATGAATATGGTAGGTTGGTTTCAAGTCTATAGTGTTTTGAGCATTGCGATACCCTGTATAATAAATATCGGTCATATAGATGTCATTCCCATCACTGACCGCATACTCATACCGCATATAGTTACCATGGATATCTACCACCTCTGCTAATGCCCAGTGAGCGATATTGTCGTTAGCATCCTTGAGTACACAATTAGAGTTGGTGCTTTCGTCCGTGGCATACTTGCCATAGTAGTAAGTGGTACCGATTCGGTCAGTGACCGTCCAATAGTAATCTTTTGGACTATTACCATGACGAATGATACAGTCGGCATTCTTCGGGTCACGAGCAATAAACAGCACATCGCCTTTTTGGCGGTTGATTCGCGTGTTGGTCTGATAGGGCAGACGCAAATCGGGATTGCCGTCTTTCTGTACCAATTGGAAACCATTGAGGGTGTATATCTCGGTCTCTTTGTCTTGGTCATACCTTGGTACGCCCCAACGGGTGTCAAGAGTAATTGCAGGTTGGGGGAACGACCACCCTACACCCATGATGCCGTTGCCGCGGTCACTGCTGTAGGACAAGGTCAGGTCGGGTTGCAAGCCGTTGCGCCCTGCGGGAATATCAATCGGATATGTGATAGCAGCGGTGCCATAGGTGTTGGCTTCGGGGGCGGCTATCATCGGTACACGTGACAGCGGGTGCGGGTCTTCCATACCCGTCAGCGTGGTCGGCACGAAAGCATTCGCCTCGGGCATATCGGGAGTACGTATCACGGCATTGATAAAATCCGTGAAGTGGGAGGTCTCGGAGATGACGATATAGCGCATAGTGTCTATCGCTATGCGGTGCAGTGGCTGCCATTGGCTGGTCTGTTCATCGAAATAGTAGGTATGTATGTCTTGCGGTTTGAAGCCGTGCGGGAGAGACAAAGGCTCGTAGGCAAGTTCGATACGGGCAGGGTGGTCGGCACTGAAATGTTCTCCGTGTGGCAACAGGCGGTAGGCATGACTACCTGCCGTCACGGACAGCATATCGCTTGCCAAGGGCTGTGTCTCGGAGCTGGTGAGAGTACCCACAGAGAAAGTGACATCGTGCATCAAGCTGCCGCTATCGGCAACAATGCATATACCCGACAAAGAGAGATTGACAGGTTCTGCTACAATATATGTCTCGGATAGTGTGTATTGAGCAAGTGCGGCATTCGGAGCGTCTGTGTGAGTGCGCTGCGTTTTACCTGCGTGTTGTACAGCAGAAACATGACTTGTTTCTTGTATTTGTACTTGCGCCATTGCCCTAATAGAGAATAGGAATGTCAATGTGCAGACGAATAAGGTCTGTAGTAGATGACACTTCATGGGCAATGATTTCTATAGGTGGTCATTGATGTCGCTAATACTTTTTGGAATCAATATACAAGCAGTTCGCGAGTGGTGAATAGTTCTCCGTCTTGTGTGTAGAGGGAGAATAAATACATACCGGCAACAGGTACAAAGCCACTGTGTTGGTAGTCCATAGCACCTGTCAGTGGCTGTCGGGTCACGACTTTTCCTGTTGCGTCTTGGATTGTCAGTACAAGGTCTGCTGATTGTGGCAAAGATATATTTAATACGTATTCGCCATGCGTAGGATTTGGGGAGAGACTGATAGCGTAATTTCCGTAGTTTTCGTTGCTGTCACAATCTTTGTCGTTGTTGCTATTGTTGTTGCCTTTATGAATGCTCTGTCGTATCTGGTGGCGGTGGGGCGTTTCATTGTCTGTAGTTAGGAATGAGAATAGGGTATGCGTAGCGGGATGAGATATAGTGTAGCATAATTGATCTACTGCGTTAGTGGAATCAGGATAGATGGTTCGGGTAATATCGCCGTCAGCATTGAGGAGTATCATTGCAAGACTATCAGGAGCGTCGAGTAAGTTCTCAGGTTGGAGGGCTACGCAGATTTCGGATAGTGTGTCTGTAGTACGCAATAGCCACGTGCGCTGTAATAAGGCATAGCCGTTTTCATAAGGCGACCAATCTGCAGGCACATCGTCATCACCCGCAAGAGCGTAAGTGTTGGCTGGCAAGGTATTGGGTGTAAAGATACGCAATAGCGAATCTTCCAATGAGGTGCTTTGTTTGGCATTGAGATGATAGATAGTATCGGTACCTATACCCTGTAGGCGGTGGTAGTAGGTCTTATCCGCTTTCGGGTGCCATAGTGTATCGCCACGAGTGGACAGATACGGGGCATTGTCTAACGTAATGCCGTGTTTGATTGCCAAGTACGTTTGGAACATCAGCGATTGGCGTTTCGTGAGGCGGCTATCGAAATAGGCTGCCTCGTAGAGGGCGATTTGGCTGCTGTCATAAATGTTAGCACCTGTATTCAATAGATAATTACCATGGTAGGCAGTATCAGAACGCAGAGTGTGCTGCAGAGTGTATATCGTGGGAGTAGTACGCGGCGTAGTGGTACGATTAGAGAGCAGTATGCGCTCGGTAGATAGTCCGTGTGTGGTGATGGAGTAAAAAACGCTATCGGTGCGGCTGATACGCCATAGTTGCTGAGGAGTGGCTGGTTGTAAGGTCTGATATACTATCATCACCGTGTAAGAGGTCGGCGGCGCAATGCTATCGGTAAACGAGGGAAAGATAACAACAGTGTCCGATTGATGCCAAAGCGTGGGGTGGATAGGTTGCACGGCGGAGTGGGCTATGGGGCATGCCGTAGTACTTCGTTTATGGGGTGCAACAGCGGCGTCTATAAACGGTGAACCCCAAGCGGCAACGTGCAGACATGCAAAGAAAACAATACACAAGGCGTATTTTAGAAAAAAATGTACGTCTCTCATGTTGTATAGGTTCACAAGTTTATTTAACACACGATTGTACACCATGGCAAGTATATATACTCAACCGTGTGCAAAGGTAACACATCTTTTTGATATACAACAACACTTTGAAAAGAAAGAGTAAAGAATATCGTAAAATAGGCTGGCTTTTGCAGATTTGGTCTTCGATTTCGATTCAATTTCTTCTGTATCTTCAATTTCTTCTGTATCTTCTTTATATATGCATCATCAAATCAGCTCGTTCAGGTATGTATTTACGGTTGCACAAAAGAAATGCGAAAGTCGTAGATATAGTACCTTAGGTGAGCACCGCAAAGATGCAATCTTGTGGTGGCGCGTAGAACAAATGATATTAGACGAGGACTGGTCGCCTCGGTAGATAAGCGGTACGCTCGTCGAAGAGAGGATACATATATGCCTACAGACCACAATTTATACTATCGCAAGAGAGGCGACAGAGCCAAATCTATGTGTGGACTTCGTACTTTAACGAGTAGTCAACAGGCATTAATAGGGAATGAGAAGGGGATTCGTGGTGGACGATTATTATGTGTTTTGGGTAAAATTTGCTGATATGTTGTATAAATGCTTGTCTTTTTGTACTTTTGCACCCAAATTCAAATAAAGGAATTTATGCGTTTTACATTTAGTGTACCATAGTAGAAAAAAAATGCGGAAAACGGACTATATCATTGAGGTAAACCACGTCTCTAAACAGTTCGAGGACGGTAAGTTTGCCTTAGACGATGTAAGCCTCTCAGTTAAGAAAGGCGAGTTTGTAACAATCTTAGGACCTTCGGGCTGCGGCAAGACAACGCTCCTGCGATGTATAGCAGGGTTCCAAGTCGCTAACGCAGGTGACATACTCCTCAACGGAGAAGATGTGACACAGATGCCGCCGCACCAGCGACCCGTGAATACCGTCTTTCAAAAGTACGCCTTATTCCCACACCTCAACGTGTTCGACAACGTGGCGTTCGGATTGAAACTGAAGAAACTGGACAAGAAAGTAATAGAGAAGAAAGTAAAACAGGCACTCAAGACTGTCGGGATGACAGACTATGAATACCGCGATGTGGACAGCCTCAGCGGTGGACAACAGCAGCGTGTGGCTATCGCACGGGCTATTGTAAACGAACCAGAGGTGTTGCTGTTGGATGAGCCTCTCGCCGCTCTCGACCTTAAGATGCGCAAGGACATGCAGATGGAGTTGCGCGAGATGCACGACAAACTTGGCATTACCTTTATCTATGTGACGCACGACCAAGAAGAGGCTCTCACACTCAGTGACCGCGTTGTTGTCATGCGCGAAGGCAAGATACAGCAAGTAGGTACCCCAATGGATGTCTATAACGAACCGCAGAACTGCTTCGTGGCGGACTTTATTGGCGAGAGTAATATCCTTGACGCTACGATGGTCAAGGACCGCGTAGTCAATTTCTGTGGGCGTAACTTCAAGTGCGTGGATAAAGGCTTCGGTGAGAATCAAGAGGTGGATGTAGTAGTCCGTCCAGAAGATTGGTATATAGGTAATGCTGAGAAAAATAACCCGCAACAGACAGTCCTTCAACCCACTACACAGATAGACCCCGTAGCCGCTACAGACGCTGAGGACTATACTAACGACCCATGGCAACTGTTTGCCACGGTGCAGAATTGTATATTCAAAGGAGTGCACTACGAGATGACGGTGCTCACCGACAATGGCTACGAACTGATGATACAGGATTACCACGCTTTCGAGGAGGGTGCGCACGTGGGGCTGCTGGTAAAACCCGAAGACATCCAAGTGATGCGCAAGGAACGCCTCTGCAACACCTTTGACGGCGAGATAGTGGAAGGCAGCAAGGTTAGTTTCTTGGACGAGGAATGGGATATCTCTGAACGTACCGCCGAGCGCTTTGAAGTAGGCGAGAAAGTTAGCGTGGAGGTAGATTTCGACCATGTCAACCTACAGGATGACGAAGAGGATGGCACACTCTGTGGAGAGGTACACTTCATCCTCTACAAGGGCGACCACTACCATCTCACCGTACGTACCGACGATGGCGACGATATATTCGTAGATACCAACGACGTATGGGACGATGGTGATAGAGTAGGCATACGGGTAGCACCAAGTTATATCCGTCTCTATAAAGTCAATCCGGACACAAAGAAACAAGACTCTGACGACAATGAAAGCAAATAAATGGACACTTATGCTACAGTCGCGCCGTACGTGGGCGTGGCCGTATGCGCTGTTCATGGTGTGCTTGGTGTTGCTACCGCTCATCTTGATAGCCGTATATGCTTTCACTGACCCCGATGGACATTTCACTATCATGAACTTCGTCAGTTTCTTCACGAAATCCGAAGCCATTAACACCTTCATCTACTCATTGGCCATTGCGCTGATAACTACACTGATATGTCTCGTATTGGGCTATCCAGCAGCATATATCATGGCAATGGCAGATTTCAAGACACCGCAGGTGATGGCGATGTTATTCATCCTGCCGATGTGGATAAACTTCCTCTTGCGCACCATTGCTACGGTGGAGTTGTTTCACATGTTCGGATTACCATTGGGCGAGGGAGCACTGCTCTTCGGTATGGTATACGACTTCCTGCCGTTTATGATATACCCTATCTACAACACGCTCCAGAAGATGGATATGAGTCTTATAGAGGCTGCGCAAGACTTAGGCGCAAATCACCGAAAGGTGTTTATAAAGGTAACGCTACCTCTCTCTATGCCCGGTATATACTCTGGCATCGTGATGGTGTTTATGCCAACAGTCTCCACTTTCGCCATATCCGAACTGCTGACTCACAACAAGATAACCCTATTCGGATCGCTCATACAGCGTAGTTTCGGAGAAGGAGGCATCGCTATGTGGAACTACGGAGCCGCATTGTCACTTATCATGCTGATAATAATAGGTGTAACAAGTTTCTTCGGAGGTGGCGACGCTGATGATGACATCAATCGACTACGCTAATGGAGGCCTATAAGAAATCGAAAGTGGAGAAACGCAGTCTCGCCTCCCGTATTGCGGGACAGGCGTATCTATGGTTGCTGTTGGTGGTATTATACGCCCCCATACTGCTAATCATCATATTCTCGTTCACGCAGAGTAAGGTCTTCGGCAATTGGGAGGGCTTTACACTTGGGTTGTACAAAAACCTGTTCACAGGCTACGATGCCGCAGCCCAAGTACGTGTTGACCCCAACCTATACAGGGCTATCTTCTATACGGTGGTTATCGCTTTCACCGCTGCCACTATATCCACATTGCTTGGTACACTGGCAGCAATTGGAATATACAATATGCGGTCGCGCGAGCGAAAGATAATGACTTTTATGAACAGTATCCCGATGATAAACCCCGATATTCTCACGGGTATCAGTCTCTTCCTGTTATTCGTGTTCTTAGGTATCAGTAGAGGTTTCGGCACAGTCATCGCTGCACACGTTGTGTTCTGTACGCCTTATGTGGTACTGAGCGTCATGCCACGACTGAGTAAGATGAACCCGAATATCTACGAAGCAGCCTTGGATCTCGGTGCTACACCCTTCCAGGCACTTCGCAAGGTCATGATGCCCGAACTATGGCCGGGAATGATAAGCGGCTTCATACTGAGTCTTACCCTAAGTATAGACGACTTTGGAGTCACATTCTTTACGAAAGGAAGTAATGGATTGGAAACACTATCTACGTTCATCTACGCTGACGCACGAAAAGGTGGACTAACACCGGAACTAAGACCACTGTTTTCACTGATATTCCTAACGATATTAGTCTTGCTAATCATAATGAATATACGTACTCATAAACAACAGAAAATAAAATGAAAAAATCTTTATTTATTACAATGCTACTCGCGTTGCCCTGTTTCTTAATGTCGAACATCAATGCCGCAGACCGTGAACATACGCTCAAGATATATAACTGGGCGGACTACATCGACATGGACAATGTTCTTAATACTTTCCCCGATTGGTATTATGAACAAACAGGCGAGAAAGTGAACATACTCTACCAGACATTTGATATCAACGAGTCGATGCTTACCGAGATAGAGAAGGGACACGAGGACTACGATGTCATCTGCCCATCGGAGTACATCATCGAGCGCATGCTGCGTCAAGGGTTGCTGCTACCCATCAACAAAGACTTCGGCTCTACACCCGACTACACCACGAACGTGGCACAATTCGCCGTAGAAAAGTTTCAAGAGATGGCACCACAAGGGTCAGACATCCAAGTGTCGGACTATACTGTTGGCTATATGTGGGGAACTACCGGCATTCTCTACAATACCAAACTGGTAAACAAGGAGGATATCCACTCGTTAGGTGGACTACTCAATCCCAAGTTCAAAGATAAGATATTCATGAAAGATGCGTTCCGTGACATCTACTCCATCGTAGTCTTGTACGTCTATCGTGACGAGTTAGCCCGTGGCGAAGTGACCAGTGATGAGTTGGTAGCCCACGTGACAGATGAGCGCATTGCACGTGTAGAAACTTTCTTGCAACAAGCCAAAGACAACATCGCTGGTTGGGAAGTGGACTTCGGTAAGGAGGAGATGACTAAGGGTAGCGCATGGCTTAACGTCAGTTGGTCTGGCGATGCGCAATGGGCTATAGAGGAAGCCTCACATGTGGGCGTAGAGTTGGACTATCTTGTACCCGACGAGGGCAGCAACGTGTGGTTCGACGGGTGGTGCATACCTAAGTATGCTGTCAACACCAAAGCGGCTAGTTACTTCATCAACTATATGTGTATGCCCAAGAACGCCATCCTTAATATGGAGGAGATCGGATACGTCAGTGTTATCGCTTCACCCGAAGTACTGGAGTGGGCAAATGAAGATGACATCGAGGAGACAGCCGACCTCTCATATATGTTTGGCGACTCCGCTACATGCGTGCATGCTAACCAAGTGTTCTACCCGGACAAGAGTGTTATTGACAGATGTGCTCTCATGCACGACTGTGGCGATAAGACCGAAGCCATGCTGGCGATGTGGTCAAGAGTGAAAGGTGACAATCTAAGTCCAAAACTCGTAGCCATTGTTCTCGTCGTACTCGTGCTAATAGTAGCATTTGCGATATCCCAAACAATAACCAAACGCCGCCAGCGCGAATTGCAACGGAAACGTAAAAATCATAAGAAATAGATATGAACAAGCGATTGTGGACAGTAATAATGTTGGTGTTGGTATGTGCTTATACCAATGCTCAAGACTATGAGTCGGAGTTCCTACGTGTACAGAAAGCCTTTGAAGAGAGGTTGTCAAATACACAACACCAACTAAAAGAGTATATCAATACCTACCCATATACCCCATATATAGATGAGGTGCGAATGATGCAGGGGGTGTTATATACAGAGAAAGGTAAATATAAACAAGCAGACAAAGCATTCGAAAAAGTCAATTATAAAAAACTATCTCGGGTTACTGAACCTCTATATTGCTTCTATCAAGGATACTCTCTGGTGCAACAAAAGAAATACACCTTGGCCATTCCTTATATGCAGCATCTCAAACAATCCGAGAATCCTTATACCGCACAAGCCAAGTATTATTCAGGATATTGCTTTTATTGCCAAAAAGACTACCCACATGCTATGGCAGAGTTCTTGTCTATTGAACAGAATAGCGCCTTCAAACAAGTAGTTCCCTACTATATTGTGCAGATATATTATGCACAACATAAATACGATAAAGTATATGACCGGGCAGAAGATCTACTCAAACTCTACCCGAACAACCCACACAACGATGAACTACATCGTATGTTAGGAGAAATATACTACCAAGATAGCGCGTACACCGATGCTATCCGTCATCTCAATGTATACCGCACGATACGTGAACAACAGAAGAAAGAAATGGTACGAAATGATATATATCTGTTGGGAATGGCATACTATAAGACAGGCAACTATCGAGAGGCAATAGATAATTTCAAACAAGTAAAACAAACGCCTGACTCCATATCCGAGAATACCTGTTTACATCTCGGGCACAGTTATCTACGTATAGATGATCTAGAGAAAGCTAAACTATCGTATTCAGCCGCTATACAACTTAAAATCAATGATCAAGTAAGGGAGGAGGCAATGTACAATTATGCACAGATAACATATTTACAAGGCTCTGCGTTAGGAGAAAGCATTCAGGCATTCCAAGACTTCCTACATGAATACCCACAGACAATATATGCCAATAAGATACACGCATTGATGGCAGATATGTATATGACTAGCAAAAACTACAAGGCTGCGTTAGAGGCATTATATGGTATCGTATCACCTAATGCGCAAATGTTGCAGACGATGCAGTATCTGCGCTATCAAATGGGAATAGATGCTTTCTTGCAAGGTAAAATGCAAGAAGCAATACAATGGATGGGCGAAGTAATAGACAATAGCAAACAACCATCAGAATACACAACCGAGGCATACTACATCCGTGCAGAAAGTCAATATAGACTCAATAACTATGATATATGCCTGCAAGAACTCACCAACTATGAAAGACAAAGTGATGTCCACACTTCGACAAACCGAATAGCAGCCATGTATCTTAAAGCATATGCCTATTTTAATCTTAAGCAACTGGTAAGTGCTGAGCAGATATTTCGCCAATATATCACAAATATTGATAAAACAGATATTACCTATGCTGATGCGTTAAACCGTATTGGAGATTGTTTGTTCAGTACACGACAATTTACTCAAGCTCGTAACACATATAAACAAGTTGTGGATATAAAAGGTAATGGAGCGGACTATGCTCTGTTTCAATGTGGATATATAGAAGGGTTGATACATAAATACAAAGAGAAAATCCAGACACTGGAGACATTAGCAATAAACTATCCTACATCCGATTATGCAGACGATGCACTTTACGAGATAGCGCGGGCACAACTACAACTCGAATACAATACGCAGGCGATTGAAACATACAAACGACTACTTGCACGATATCCTAATAGCAACAAGGTCGCAAAATCCTCTCTTGAACTGGGAATGACCTATCGCACAAATAAAGATTATAGTAACGCTATACAATCTTTTAAAAATACAATAGAGAAGTATGCAGGGACAGAGGAAGCGTATGCTGCACTCGAAGGACTGGAACAACTATATGTTGAGACAAACAATGTGGACGAATACATTGCATACATCAAGAGTTTGGGTAAGGTAAACATGCAAACAACTAGCCAAGAAGACTCTTTGGTCTATATCACTGCTGAACTACAATATATGATGGGCAACTACGCACAAGCAGCACAAGGTATGACAACTTACATAACTAAGTATTGTCCTAATGGAAGATTCTGTACGACTGCGCATTACTATGCTGCTAATAGTTTATACCAACTCCAACAATATGATCAAGCTATCGGACATTATAGCGAATTGGCGGATATGATGGGATCTCCATATGCCGAAGAGGCTTGTATGCGCGTTGCAGAACTAAGTTATGACAAAAAGGAGTTTCGAACAGCGTTGTATTACTTCCAAAAAATGCGAGATATAGCATCATCTAACAAGATGTTATATATTGCTCAACTCGGTGTACTACGCTGCAGTTATAACCTTGGAGATGACATGTCAAGCATCGAAGCAGCAACACAAATGCTTAACCAATTGAACTTACCAGAAGATGTGAAAAAAGAGGCTCTCTACTGTAGAGCTAAAGCATTGCGTAATACTAAGCAGTATGGCCTATCTGTTGCAGACCTAACACCTCTTGCGAAAGAGGTCAGAACGACCATCGGTGCTGAAGCCAAATATATGCTTGCTGACAGTTATTTTCAATTGGGAGCAATAGACACAGCCGAGGAGGAAATAATGGCATTTACACAACTGCACACTACGCAGCAATACTGGTTGGCAAAAAGCCTAATATTACTGGCCGATATCAATATACAACGCGAAGATGATTTCCAGGCTAAGCAATATTTAATGGCATTACGAGCTAACTATCACCAACAGGATGATATACAAACACTTATTCAGGAGAGACTAACCAAGTTAGCAAAAGACGATATAGAAGAAAAGGAGGATGCACTATGAAACGAATAATGATAACTTTATGTGTTATGGCTACCACAACACTGCTATGTGCACAACAAGACTCTGTCCTTAACCGAGTTGTGACCGTAGAAAGTGATTTCCAACCTGTCATACAGAATGTAAACAAGATTAACCAAACACCCATAATAATAGAAAAGGAACAACAACTTAATCCCGTTGTTTATTCCACCTATTCTCCCTCACTGTCCATTGATTTCAACGTACATACATTACAAGTGGCAGAAACTAATTTCTCATCTGCACAATCACCATTACAAGGGTTGATAGATGGAGCAATAGGACATCGGAACACACATCTAAACTTCAAATACAGAATAGCTGAGAAAAGGAAAATCTCACTGGATCTCTTTGCAAAACATGATGCTATGTGGGGAAGACAGACATTGTCTAATTCAAAACTCGGATTACAGATTACACGACATTTCTCCTCACTTGATCTGTACTTCAGTGTGGATGGAAATAATGAGTACTACTCACGCTACGGACGTTACTACGATGGTAATAATGGACTTACTATTAAGAAGATCAAAGATATGACGCCAGATGATTGGCAAAACTCTTGGTTACTCAACACATGTATCGGCATATGCTCTAAAGGCGATGTTCCCGTACGTTATAAGTTACAAACAGGATATTCCGCATACATCCTCCCCAATGCCGTCATAGAACATCAGGTACACACACTCTTAAACGCTACATGGGCAATTAATACACAACACCAAGCAGGTCTTAATGCGTACGTACAGGACAACCTGTATACCATCAGCGATAGCCTATATTTATCTACAGATTCATATAATGCACGACATGCCTTCAGACTTGAACCATACTATGCCTACATAGGCGAGAAGTTCCGTATACATACAGGTGTCAACTTCGACTTCAATTTAGGATCTGGACAGATGATGAGTGCAAGACAAGATATCAGTTTTGCACCATCCCCAAATATATCCTTAGAATGGTTCTTAATGAAAGATATTCTAGATTTATACATAGATGCTAAGGGACAGTTTGGCACGAGTTCTCTACTCGAATATATGCAAACCAACCGCTACATGGATATAATACAAGGTGTTACCTCACACCATGTGGACGACTACACGCCTATTGACGCGCATTTAGGTTTCAAAATACGCCCTATGGGGACAATGTTGCTGGACATATACGCAGGATACACCTATCAAATGAACCAATTGGTTATCTTCGCTCCTACAAAAGAAAAGCCTCTACCATACCTCGGCTTTGTTTATTCAAATTTCCAACGATGGAAAGTTGGAGCCAAACTCCACTACCATTACCGAGATATACTCAATGTACACCTGACAGGTAATTACTATTATTGGAGAAAAATCCAAGCAGAAGAAACGATAGACCATGTTGAAATGAGTAGTATATTTGATCGACCATCATGGGATGCCTCGTTACGTATAGATGTACGGATAGATCAAAAATGGAGTCTATACTCCGATAATCTATTCGTGGGATCACGTAAGGCATATACTAATAACGGAGAAACGACGCTCAAACCTATCATAGCGCTTAACATAGGAGGAGCATATTCTTTTAATCGTTGGTTAAGTACCTATATACAACTCAACAACTATCTCAATCGTGCTAACGACATATACTATGGTTACCAATCCGAAGGATGCAACTTTCTGTGGGGTGTGAAATATCTATTCTAACCAATACCTTCTAACACGCGATCGCGGATATAAGCCATCGCAGTGTTAGAGTCTATCTGCTCACTATCTTTGTCGGTAAAATTAGATAGATCTATGGGTTTACCTATCTTCATGCGTATGTTAGAATGAGTGCGTACATAGTACTTGTTACGGGGCATCGCTTCATAACAACCAGTCAGCGATATAGGGATAATAGGTAAATGCAAGTCTAAGGCCACCTGGGAAGCTCCACGCTTGAACCTACCCAACTCTCCGGTCTTGGTGCGTGTCCCTTCTGGAAAGATAACTGTACATACACCATTCTGCAACTCTGACTCTATTTCTTTTATACTATGTAGAGCTGTAACAGGATTACTGCGATCCACAAAGATATGCCCGGCCACTTTACAAGCAAAACCGACAAAAGGTATTCGACGCAGTTCTTTCTTCATTAGCCACTTAAAGTTAACAGGCAGCCAGCCATAGATAGCAAATACATCCAAGAATGATTGATGATTGCTAACAAACACATATGACTGTCCTTTGCATATATTCTCAGCCCCTTCCACCCGAATGGGCACTAATAGTAAACTTATAATACTGCGTGACCAAAAAACCTGGACTATATGAGGAAAACGACCGTTTTTCCAAGGGAAACAGATAATCGTAGTTATTGCCGTGAATAGAGTTATAAGTAATATCAGTGGAAAGGCAATCAAATATTGATAAGCAATGTAAATATATTTCATATGTTATTACAGTTATAGTTTCATCATAAACCCACGATACAAAGCACATATTCTGCGTATCTCATCCCACGTCTCTTCGGATAGTTTTGTCCCAACAATCTCTACTACACGTCCTGCAGCGATAGTGCCAATCTCACCACAACGACGCAAATCAAAACCATCAGACAATGCATGCAAGAAACCACCAGCATACAAATCACCAGCACCAGTGGAGTCTAAACATGCTGTAGTGATTGCCCCTATGTGGTAACGCTGACTACTCTGTTGGACATAGGAACCACGCTTACCTACTTTTACTACCGCAATATCACACTGCTCGGCTATCTTGGCGACAGACTCCTCCGGGTTCAAGTGTGTGTAGGCAAATGACTCGTCTTCATTAGCAAAAACAATATCTACATACTTGCGAATCAACTCCTTTAATAGCAAATGACTCTCATTCACTACGTTGTAACTTGCTAAGTCCAATGATACCATGCATCCTTGTTCCTTAGCCGTACGTAAAGCCTTCTCTATTAGTGCATGATCTTGAACCATATACCCCTCTATGTGGAAAATATCATAACCTGTAAAAGCCTCTTTTCGTATATCATCAGCCGTCAAATCGGCAGAGGCACCAAGATAAGTACACATCGTACGCTCCCCATCAGGTGTAATCAAGACAATACAGCAACCAGACATCAAAGAGGAAGTCAACAGCAAAGGCTTAACACCATTTTTAACCAAATCTTCTCGATAGAACTCACCTACTTCATCATTCCCCACTTTCCCGATAAAAGCAGCCTTACCCCCCAATTGTGCAATGGTAGAAACAGTATTAGATGAACTTCCACCGGTAACTAAATGTTTGCGCACAGAGATAAAGCGAGTTTGTATCTCTTCAGCCTGTTTCATATCAATAAGGTTCATGCTACCTTTAGGAAAACCGATCTCGCGTAAGTCGTCTTCTGAGACTTGAAGCAAGATATCTGTTAGGGCATTACCTAAACCTAATACTTTTCTCATGCTAATTTGAAGTTATGACAAAAACAATGTCGTCAAACAGGTATTCTACTGTATTTTTTGCAAAGGTAGAGTTTTTTTTCGAGAAAAATTTGCCGTATCGAAAAAAAGATGTAATTTTGCAGCCGCAATTGAGAGAATTCTATCCAGTGATTGCAATAGTATTGCTTCCTTAGCTCAGTCGGTTAGAGCATCTGACTGTTAATCAGGGGGTCCTAG
>CAVKDW010000030.1:0-19571 GCA_963655075.1 Muribaculaceae bacterium
CCTTTGGAGGGAAAGATGAGATCTCCCAATTAAACATTACACATTAAAAATTACAAATTAAACATTAATTCAACCTTCAGCACCACATGTGCTGATCTTGAGCAGAGGATAAGCCGATCTTGAGCAGAAACAAACCACATGAAAAATGGGGCTGTCCAACCGGTAAAGTTAGGCAGCCCCATAGGAGTCAATCTCTTTATTCCTTATTCTATTCATAAGCCCTCACTATATGTTTCACTAACGGATGACGTACGATATCTTGCTGATTAAACTCCACTATACCTATGCCACGGATACCCTGCAGACGCTCTATCGCATCGCGCAACCCGGACTTCTGACTAACAGGCAGGTCTATCTGCGTCAAGTCACCGGTGACAATCATCTTGCCATGCACACCAAGACGCGTCAAGAACATCTTCAGTTGTGCCGTCGTCGTGTTCTGAGCCTCGTCTAATATCACTACCGCATCAGATAAGGTGCGGCCACGCATAAAAGCCAACGGAGCAATCTGTATCACACCACGCTCCATATACTCGTTCAACTTGGCACCGGGTAACATATCCTGCAACGCATCGTATAGAGGCTGCAGATACGGATCGATCTTCTCCTTCATATCACCTGGCAAGAAACCTAATTTCTCACCTGCCTCCACCGCAGGACGGGAGAGAATGACACGCTTCACCTCCCTGTTCTTCAACGCACGCACCGCCAAGGCAATAGCAGTATATGTCTTACCACTGCCCGCAGGACCTATGGCAAACAACAAATCGTTATCCTCATAACTATCCACCAAACGCTGTTGGTTTACACTGCGAGCCACTATAGACCGGCCATTCACACCATGCAAGATCAGATTGTCCGGCATATACTCCTGAGGCTGAGCACCATGCAACAACTGCAACACCTGCTCCTCAGTCAAGGTGTTGTGTTGCACACAAAACGCCTCACACACACGCAGACTGTGTTCAAAACGTGCTATAGCAGCATCCGAACCGACCACCTTCACCTGATAGCCACGGGCCACTACACGGACATCGGGATGCTGATTTTTCAGACACAGGATATTGACATTGTTCACACCATAGAACAATGCCGTATCCAACGATTCATTCAAAGTGATAATTGACTCCATAACGGTATCTCTTTCATATATTCATAACCTTCCGAAGACACATGCGCCACTATCGAAGACTGACCATTACTCAACATCAGATAAGGGACACACAGACGATGATTATATACGGCCGCCTGGTCAAAGACTGCCTGAGTCAATGACACAACCTCTGACTTAAACTCTATCAGCATCAACGGACGCAATGCCCTGTCATACACAATGGCATCACAACGCTTCTGCAAACCGGCAACCTCTATGGACACCTCAACCCCTATCAACGAGTGAGGATAACCGTAGTTGTCTTCCAACGACTGCAACACCTGCTGACGAACCCACTCTTCTGGCGTAAGACGCACATAACGACGACGCCAACGGCAGAAGACCTCTTCCTTATTATCCCTGATACGTGTACGCATAGACGGTCGCAAAAATGTAATAATTTATTTAACTGACAACAGAGTAACTCATGCACCCATTCAATAATATGTGCAAAGTTACGACATTTCCACGAGAAAACACACTACAGACATCGTAAAAACGATATCTCACCCAACTTTTACCTGTTATTGGACAGCACAATAGAGCAAGAAACGAATAATATACAATAAAAATCGCCCCGTATCTTGGATAATTAAATTTTATATTGTAACTTTGCAACGATTATAAAAAAACGGTCTGATAGACATACCTTACTAATCCTTTGAATCCACTGAAATGAAAACTATTTGAATCTCAAAAACGAAACTATATGAATAACCTGATAAAACGATTGTTGATATTACTACTTGTTGGGATGATATGCGGAGTACAAGAAACTAACGCACAAAACCACGCAAAAGACATCCGGCAGACCTATCTTTGGGATGTAACACTCTCAATGAAAGGATACGGCAATGCACCCAAGATATACGACAAAGTGGTGGATGTGCTGGTGAAAGACATCAATCGGATAGACAACGAACGCACCGAGATAGTGGTCATCCCGTTTCAAGACAAAGCCCATTGCGAGGTGTGGAGAGAAATGGCCACTCCCGAAGGGAAACGCAGCATCATCGACAAAATCAAGAACTACAAGAACGACAACGTAACAAATACCAACATTTCTGCACCGCTCGAATATGTGATAAGCGATGTATTCTCTACGGACAAGATAGATATTCTAAAACTAATGACCGATGGAGAAGACAATGTCAATCCGCAACGACTGCATGATATTCTCGACCGATGGTGCGAGATAGCCAAAGAAAAAGATGCCTACGGATATTACATTCTGCTGACCGATGCTGCCAAAAGAGGCGAGATATCGCTCCAACTGCAAGGTGTCTGCAATTTTGAAGAAGTGGATGTGACCGACGGGAACTACACCGGCATAGCCGAGATAGTACAAGAAACACCGGCATTTATAGAAGGAATTCCCTTAAACATCCGGGATGACTACAATAGCCCTAAACGATTGGAATTTGTGCAATATGTGGGTAAAGAAGTGCCAGCCGGCTTCTTAATCCACTTCAAGACAGAGCCAAACCCTTACTTGGAAGTGGACGAAGTGGTGGCTATACGGCCGGATAACTCGGTGGAGATACATCCGCATTTCCTATTGCCCAAGGATTCGCTCATTCATAGTCTTCCCACAGACCATCCGCTGAGCGTGGCTACGCTTACCTACGAACCCACCGCAGCAATGCAGTCGGGCAAATTTGCTTTCACACGACTGACAAGCGACCAATGTCCTATACTACTCATCAACAAACCCGAAAAAACCGTTCGCATCTATGTTAAGTAACTATCGAACCTATTTGCTCATAGTACTCGCAGCCCTCGCAATGGTCGGCTGCAAGAAAGATGATAAGGCTATGTTATGGGGAAAGACCCAATGCTATGATAAGTTTCTATGGGTACACCACACCCCCGACACGCTGAAGCAGACGCTGTGCTTTGATTTCAATGGAGATGCAAAAGATTTCATGACCGAAAATCTACAACTCGGTATATTCCGCAAAAACGACCGCGGGGACTTTGTACGGCTCGAAGAAAACGTGGCAGAAGTATTTGCCAACGGAGAAAAAACAGATAGGAACGTGATTTCAGTGCCGCCGACCTGTAGCGAAATGGAAGTGGGTATCGTATTCAACAAAGATGCAGAAAACAAGACGCATTACTGGTATATACGCTCTGTCAACAACGGAGGACTGGACAGAATCAACGACAGAGAACCCGCCGCATTGGAAGACGATGCCATCATAGAAATGCGACTGCAAAAAGAGCATATCATGAATCCGCTGGCAGAAGGGCTGCTGATTTTCTTGATTGTGGTACTGGCAGCCCTGTTGGTATGGCTGCTCGTGCTGAAGCACCTGTTCTTCCCGACGTTCAAAGTAAACAAACTGGAACTCATCGGACCGGAACCGTACCTAAACACCATCAAACTGAAACGCTATCGCAAAATAGTACTGACATCGAAATCGAAAAGGCAAAACGGATGGAGTAGTGTGTTTACGGGCGAAATAAAATATTCTATCAACCCGCTATGGACAGCCGATGTGGAATTCGAACCCAAGGATAAACGCAGCATTCGTATTCGACCCGACCGAAGCGCCTACATCACGGATGCACGAATTATGAAACGAGATGAGGAATACACGCTGGAGAATACGACTACACATGCAAAAACGAAACTGAAAATATCATAAAAACTATATAACCATGGCTACAAAAATCAAACGCTGCCTCTATGTAGGACTGGGCGGCACGGGTATGAACGCACTGCTTCATACAAAGAAAATGTTTGTTGATACATACGGAGAAGTTCCACCCATGATAGGATTCTTGGGGATAGATACGGATAGCGGAGCCTACAAAAAGACATTGGACGCACGGAACGGCGAAGAAATTAGCCTTTCGCCCAATGAGCAACTGCCCATATATGTGGAAGATGCCCGATCAATGTACGATGTATATAAAGATGAACTGTCGTGGATACCGATCAAAAACCTGAACGACCTCGACAAAATGACACTCGGCGCAGGGCAAATCCGCACCAACGGACGATTTGCATTCACGAAGCACTATAGTAACATTGCTACAAAAGTGCGGAATACATTAAACCAAATCACTAATGCGAATATCGCAGAAAACAACCAATATGAACTATTATCGACCGATGTGGAGATACATATAGTGTTTTCCGTCGGTGGAGGTACAGGCTGCGGCACATTTGTCAATATGGCATACCTGCTCCGCCGTGAAGTCCCAAAATGCAAACTAACCGCATACGCCGTGTTGCCGGATGTATTCAAAGCAATGTCAACGTATGGTATGGCGAATGTAAAACCTAATGCGTATGGAGCGATGTGCGACTTGGACTATCTGATGCACATCGGCATCGCAAGCGAGCCGCTGAATCTCGCCTACACAAACGGATTCTCACAAGTAGTGAACAAAGAACCGTTTGATGCCGTCGTCTTTATCGACAACCAAAATGCCAACGGCGATACTTATACGCATGTGGATGAACTGACAGAGATGATTTCGTTGGCACTCGTAACCTCGGCGGGCGAACTATCGTCGGCGACTGCCTCTGTAAGCGACAACCTCGCCAAAGAGATACGAAAAGGGACCCGCGACATAGAGAATAAGAAAGCATGGGCAGCAGGCATGGGTATTTGTGAACTGATATACCGCAACTCAGCTATCAGCAAGATATATGCTACAAAAGCCGCCAAAATACTGATAGAACATCTATTCAACTCGTGCGAAGACACAGACACGATTGTCAATGCATGGATAGACTCGCCCGAAGTAAATATCCGCGAGAACAATGGCAACGACCATGTAATAGACTATATCGCAACGGCTGCACCAAAAAACAGCATCGAATCGATTGACCCGTCAGACCCGAACGCTGCCATTGAACTTTATCTGCAGCAGAACAAGATAAAAGATGATGACATCAAAGAAAAAGTAACGGCACTGACCACAAAAGTGCGCCAGGAACTACGCCGGTTGCTCATCAAACACATCAACAACGAATGTGGTATTTCAACCTGCGAAAATATCATTGAGGGCATTGATGCACAAGTGGATATATTCCTCAAAGAGATGCGCGAAGAGAAAGAGGAAAAGATGGACCGGGAACCTAAACTCCGCACCTCAATGAACGCAGCCATTGATGATCTGAAGGCTTATGACAAGAAATTTTTCAAGACCAAAAGCAAGGTGGACGAACTGGAAGACGACCTTCGCGCTGAAGCAGAAAGACTCTGCACTTGTCAACGAGAGATAACCCGTCGTAATGCAGCTATTCAAGTTTTCAATGCCGTAAAAGCCATACTGGGAGATGCCCGACTGAAAATAAGCAATATCAAAGCAAGTCTGCTTGCTGTGAACAAGACACTGACGACGAAACTTGCCGGCATACAAAACGAGGTAAATAAAGCGACGGAAACATTCCAAATTGATTTGGCACAAGAACTCACCACATCGCTCACCATGAAACCGGAAGAGATAAAAGTCATTGATTTTGTACGGTTGCTGCCCGGAGAAAGACACATCTACGGATTTGAAGAGTATAGTCCGGAAGAAATCGAAGCATTTATCATGAAGTATGCGAGCGGACTGCATACTACAAAAGAGCACCTGAACACCACGATTGATGATGTAATTGACCGCCTGTCCGAAGATGAGTTTGAGCGAATAGTCAAATTAGCCATCAATAAATCGCAACCTCTGTTGCGCTACGACTATAAAGGTTATCAGCCAGAGGAATTGCCTCGCGACAGTTTCTACATAGGTGTTCGCGACAAGAAAAACAGCCGTTTGGCAAAAGAAGATTACTTCAAGAAAATGATACATGGAACTGCTGACTGCGATTTCTCAAATATCGGCAGCACGGAAAAAATCATTATCTACCGCGTACTGGGCGTACTGCCTGCCTACAGTATTACTTCTATGAACGAATGCAAACAGGAATATGAAAAATGCAAAAACGATTGTCACATCGACTACAACTGGGAAATACGCCAACAACGAGATGATTTCTCACTGACTCCAAAACGCGAGAAAGATGATGACATACTCGATTTCTGGGTAAAGGGATTGATCTTCGGACTCGTTAAAAACGAAGACGGTGACTACAAATTCCAAAGCGACAAAGAGGGCGATCCACTCGACGATAACTGGAAAAGCCTCGGCAAATATCGCGATGAGGCCTTTGACAAATTCCGTTCGTACAAGACCTCTATCCGCAAAGAATTTTCCGATAAACTGGAAGAGATTGCCCATAGCCGGGGAGCCGATGCTATGAACCAAAAACTATCCGAAGCAAAGGCTGCCTATCTGGACAAATTCTCGCAGATAAACATGACCAAAGAGAAAATCAAAAAGAAGGGATTTGAGCGTATCCGTCAACTGATAACCGAAGAGATAGATCACGCAAAAACACTATAATACCGCAGCGTATGAGACACATAGTGCATTTGATGTTGGGAGGAGAGCAAAAGCGCATACTCTGTGACATAAAACAATATGTCATTAAGTATGGCAGCGAGGAAGCAAAAAACTACTTCAACGCTCTGCTCTACAGCGAGGCAAACTATGGCGCGACGATAAGCACGGCAGAGGCAATCGCTGCCGATGACTCGACTTTTGTTTCGGGGATCGACAGTCTGTTTACGGTTTCGTTACAGCCATTCTGTGAGATACCGGACAAAAACCGAACCGAATATCTACGCTCATGTTTTACCTCCCTCTACAACACGCATATCAACATCAATAATCAAGGCGACTCAAATAGTCTGCACTTGTGCCTGTATGTGCCTCTGTACGAAAAACGCTATTGGGCTATCGCCAAAGAGATACTCTCGGTAATTGAAAGCATAGAACAGAAATATCAGGTAGATCTGTTCCTCCTGCCATACGACCTGGCCTTCCTTATAGAGCCGGATACGGACAAACTGCCCGTAAAGATGGCGCAATATCAAGAGCAGACCAAGGCAACCGTGGAAGACATACTGGCGGCAAAAAAAGAATTCGGGTCGCTGGGACATCTGGTAATGATTCAAAATTGCAACAGCAACGGTCTGTCGCTTGATCTGAATGAAGACTCGTTTGTACGCATAGTGGGGGAATATGCACTGCTGAGTATCAATCACTATGCGGATATGTTCCCTGGAAATGCGCAATCGGATGAGCGACCCATTCATGCGTTAGGACTATCAGTGCTGAGTTTTGACAAGTACTACTTCGTGCAATATCTGCTCCATCAAGCCTATATCTACATACTGGACCGAGAACAGGTGCTGCAAGATGAGGTAGATGTGAACAAAGTATCACAAATCGTACAAACGATACTGCAGAAGAACGTCAATGTATTCTCGGATTTCTATAACAAACAAGTAAAACCCAGAATAGAGAAACACATCAGTCATGACACGATTTTGGTAGAGGTTCGCCCAGAATGGGAAAAAGAATTGCAACGGCTGACGGATGAATTTCAATCGTATATAGACCGCCCTGACCTGACGCTGCCGGAGAAGAAAGCCACACTGGCACAACTGCTCGGAGAAGATGATGAACTGCTGGTGGGCTATATGTTCAACCGGGAACAATTGGTGATAGACGACTGCAGCCGCGAAGTGCTTGACTATTATGCGAAAGCCAACAACTCGCTATTCAGTATGCACGAGAACATCGAAGAAGATGACTCGGAAACGGTACGGCAACACAAAGAAGAAGCGAACGAAATAGCCGGCCACGCTGCTCTATCTGCCACTTCAAACGCCCCGCAAGAAATGCCGAGCGAGATAATCGACAAACTGAAAAACGTGAAGATTGTAATGCGTGAGTCATCGAACTATATTCGGCTCAAATCGCAAGAACTTAACGAGATTCAAAATCAAACGGAAGAACATAAAAAGGCTGCCAAACGACTCACTGAAAAAGGATTTGTATTTGACGGGAACACTTATCAACTGCAAAAAGACATTCATGAGCGCCCCTGCGAAGAAGACTATATCCCTCGCGAGAACCGATTGACAAAGGTGGACCTGCGTCCGTATTTCACCCCTATCAAAGATCAAAGAAAACTGGGAGCCTGCTCTTCATTTGCCATGGTGGCCATATTTGAGTATATCCTAAAGAAAAACAGAGCCTTAGACAACGACCTGAGTGAAGCATTTGTATACTATCATGCTCTCAGTCGCGAACAATCGACTGCCAATGAAGGAACATCGCTCTACAATAACATTGTTGCACTAACAACAGAAGGAGTTTGCCTCGAAACATTCTGTCCGTACAACGACCAAGAAATGACGACACCTTCGGTGGAGGCTACCGCTGATGCCTTGCATCGGCGATTCCGCAAGGCACTGAATGTAAAAAAGGATATCAAACACATCAAATCAGCCATTGCGCAGGGATTTCCTGTGGCTGTATCACTCAGAATATTCGATTCGTTCCAACCTGTCGCTGGATTCATTCCACGACCGACAGAGGAAGAAATGAAGTCGGACAACTGTGGAAACCATGCGATGGTGCTCTGTGGCTACTCGGATGATGAGAAGGTGTTTATAGCCCGCAACTCGTGGGGGACACATTTCGGAGATAATGGGTATTGTTATCTGCCCTACTCATATATTGAGGATTTCTTAAATGTAGCCTGTATCGTGACAGAAATCAATATGGAGAATATCCATGTGGAGGGCAATGACACGAAGACCACCATATCGTTCGACTTGAGCAATAACAGCATCAAAAAAGCAATACTGCGCAACCTGATCGATGAAGAAAAGCATCGACTTGGCATCCTGAACTCGGAACTGCAGCATTACGAATTTGCCTACAACAAAGTATTCCAAGCACTCGGCAACAATACTACCCGAACCACCATCTGCGACGGGACACTCAAACAGCTGGACTACCAGATACAAGAACTCGCCACTAAAAAAAGCCGACTGGAACCGACACGAACAGAAGCACTTGAGGAATTTGACCGTAAAACCATAAAAACGATAGTGGGTTACTGTTTATCATGGCTCATACCCGTCATCGTGTTTGCGATACTATTGGGCGGCTTACATCTCGACCCCGCAAAAGTATTTCTCAATGTATGGACCTGCATTTTCTTCTATGGAGGATGGACTTTGTTGACCGTTCTATTTATCCTATGGAAATGGCAACGCCGGCGCTTACGCATTGATCTCGACGAAGACTATAAAAACCAAATAGAAGCTATAGAACGACAAATAATAAAACTGACGGAGCAGGCCGAAATAACTCGACTGAAATCGCACATAGCGGGAATGATTATTGACTCGCTCTATCGACTGCAGAATAATTTGCACTCCAAATACAACGGGATGCACTCCTACATAGGTAATCTCAGCGTATGGCGTAACGAAGAAGATACATCCAGCCGGATGTCAGACTGCGTACGCGAACCTTTCCTGTCGCTTATATCAAACCGCTGCTTAGAAGAATATTTCCTGACGTGCAAAGATGAGATAACGAAGCCTGTCAAACTATACGAATTGTTTAGGGAATCGTATCAGGTAGAAGAAAAGGAGATTATTAGGTTTAAGAACAAACTGAAGAAAACTCTGGTGGATGAACTCTTTGCCAAACTGAATAACTTCTCGGTCTATAAACAGATTTCGGGTAACGAGAACTATCCCTATGCAGTAAGCAACATTAACGACATCAACACACTATTGCAGCAAATGGACCATAAATCAACCTGTTTCCTGCGTACCATTTCAACTATCGACTCTGCAGCAGCACAAAATACCCACTGCAAACTACTGTTTGTAGATGCGGATGTAGAAACTACACGACAAGAATGGAAACAGATATACAGTAAAAATTTCACTATTCAGCCTACCCGTTGCCAAAGTGACTCGCATTTTCGATTATCGCTGCTGCAGATGGTCGGATTAGCATCCAATGAAATATCAATATTAAAATGATGAGAATTATGAAACACTGTCTATCGACACTGCTCATTTGTCTTGTTGCGCTGACCTTGCCGTCGTGCAAAACAGCAGAGCAAAAGTATATGGACGAGTACACACACTTTGCAGAATCGTTCCTCGCACAATGCAATACCTATTCCGCCACCGATTGGGAAGCAGCCGCCACACGCTATGAGCAGCTGCGAGAACAATATGCTGTGTATATAACAGATCTCACACCGGAACAACGTCAAACAGTAGAGCAATACAACAGCAAAATAAACGCTGAATTTGTCCGACACGAAATAAGCACAACCACCGAACAAGTAAAAAGTCTGCTAAAAGAGACCATCAGTACTCTGAACGAGTTGTTGGAATAAGACACTTACTCTACAAATAGAGAGTATATAGTAGAGCCTTCACTTTAACAAATGGAGACATGTACTTGTTGGTGTTATCTATCTTGCATAATCCTATAATCTCTATCTATAGTTTCCATTGAGAAACTATAGGGTGGTATTTGGAGATTCGCCGTCAGAATACTATCTTTGTGGCGGGTTTTCGTACTGCCTTGCGTGAGGCGTATCCCTGTACAAAAGGATGGTACAAAGGAAAAGGTATCTGTAAACACAATCAGGAATCGAAATATTACTTTCTTTTCGACCGAATAGCCATTTTTTAGGCGACCAAATGAACATTACGCCGACAAGCATAGGGACGGCTAAAACCTTTAATTCATATTAAGGAATCCTGTCTTTGTTGCCTATTCCGATAAGTTTTTGTATCTTTGTCGCGTCAATTGTAATCATCCGTATTAGGCTAAATTTCAAATATCTACAACCATGGCTGCGGCACAGAATACTCTACAATCTTTATTGGTTCCCGAACGCCTCAAGATACTTCAATCCCTTATGCCCGAAGTCTTCGATGAGGGGCGTATTGATTGGGAGAAACTGCGCGCCGTCCTCGGCGAACAGGTCAATTTCTCCAACGAGCGTTATGTCCTCAATTGGGCGGGCAAGAGTGATGCCTTCCATATTATGCAACAACCATCCTCGGCAACGCTCACGCCTTGCCGCGAGGAGTCTGTGGACTTTGATACCACGCAAAACATCTTCATTGAGGGCGAGAATATGGAGGTACTCAAGGTGCTGCAAAAGAGTTATTTCGGGCGTGTCAAAATGATATACATCGACCCGCCGTACAATACGGGCAACGACTCCTTCATTTACCCCGACAAGTTCTCCGAGTCCAAAGAGGACTATCTCCGCCGTGTGGGGGACAAGGACGATGACGGTTATATGACCCGCGATGGCTTGTTCCGCAAAAACAGCCGCGAAAACGGGCAGTATCACAGCAACTGGCTCAGTATGATGATGCCCCGTCTCTATCTCGCCAAGAGTCTCCTCCGCGAAGACGGCGTTATCTTCATATCCATCGACGACAACGAAGTCCACAACCTTCGTCTTCTTATAAACGAAATCTTTGGCGAAGAGAACTTTGTGGCACAAATTCCATGGAGAAAACGAACTGCAAAATCAGATGTGCCATTTGGAGTTTCGCAAGACTATGAATGGATAATTTGTTGTGCCAAAACAGATAGTTTCTGTGCAAGTATAAAGAGTGAAGGTAGAAAATATTACGAAACACCTGATTTTCCCAATAGGCCTTGGCGCATTCATGATATGACGACACAAAGGTCTGCAGCGGAAAGACCTAATTGCTTTTTTACTATCACGAACCCTAGGACTGGAGAGGATTTTTATGCTAACCCCAACAGAGTATGGGCGAATAATAAAGAAACATTTATGGAATACTATAGAGAGAATCGAATAGTTTTTCCGGGTGATTATGATTTTCTCAATATCTCCAAACCTGTATTGCGTTATTGGAAAGAGGATGATGTAAAGAAAGCAGGTGATAGTTTTGGAGAAATTGCGATAAGCACGAAACTTCCAGAGAAAATAGGTATGTCTTTGGATGGAACAAAGGAGATAGTTGAGCTAATGGGGGCAAAAGTGTTTTCATACCCGAAGCCAACTGCTTTATTAAAATACCTAATACAAGCAGCGACAAATAAAAACTCACTCATCCTTGATTTCTTCTCTGGTAGTGGTACTACCGCTCAAGCAGTTATGCAACTCAACAAAGAGGACGTTGGCAACCGCAAATACATCTGTGTGCAGTTGTCCGAACTCTGTGAGGAAAATAGCGAAGCCTACAAAGCAGGCTATCGCACCATTGCGGATATATCCAAAGAGCGTATCCGCCGTGCAGGAGCGAAGATCCGTGCTGAGATAGAAGCCGAACAAGCCAAGCAGCAAGGACAGTTGTCTTTCGACGACGAGCAACGCACCACTCGTATGCCAGACCTCGGCTTTAAGGTATTCAAACTATCGGATAGCAATTTCAAAGTATGGCGCAACATCAAGGGTTCCGACACCGAGCAATGGCACGAGCAAACGCTTGATTTCCTCAACCCCGTAGCCCCGAATGCCTCTATCCCGAATATGGTGTACGAACTCCTTCTTCGTTGCGGCAAAGACCTCAATAGCACCATCCTCCACCGCAATGGCTACTATGTCATCAACCCGACACAAGAGATAGCGACACCCCCGGCAGGTATGCCACAACAAACAGCGATGAATACTCTGGGGGCACCGGCAGAAGTAACATCTCAAGACACGCCAACAGGCAAAACAACAAAAGGTACCATAACAGACCTTACTACAACAGGTGCTGACCTTGTCTTTATGTTGGAGTCTGCTACTCAGTCGGTAGTAGATGCAGTCCTCGCCGAGCACCCGCAGAAGGTGATTGCTCTTGACAATCTTTTCGAGAACAACGACCAACTCAAGACCAACACCGCCCTCCAATTCCGCGATGCCAACATCAACTTCAAAACGATATAAACCTATTATAAAATGACAAAATATGATTACCTGTATTGAAATAAATGGTTTCAAATCATTCCATAACTTTAAAATGGAATTTACACCTCTTACTATTGTTGCAGGAACAAATGCTGCAGGAAAAAGTAATTTGTTTGATGCTTTGCGGCTTCTATCAAGACTTGCAGAGGTTGATAAAATACATACGGCGTTCAGGGAAGAACAACGAGGTGAAATGCACGAATTATTTACGCAATATGATGGCGGAGAATGTGCTTCCATTATGGAGTTCGTTGTAGAAATGTTAGTGAATAAGCACATTACCGATGTATGGGGAGCTACTGACACATTGAAATATACTCGATTGCGTTATGAATTGAGAATCAGACATTTTATCAATCAAAGCGGGTTGGAAGATTTGGAAGTGGTAAGTGAAAACTTAACCACAATAAAGCACAATGATGATAATTGGATTAAATTGCTCCCAAATGAGGTAATAGAGCAGTGGCGCCCAAAGGTAGTAACTGGAAAGAGAGGTACACCATACATATATACCGAACTTCAAAATGAAAAACCTGTAGTTATTGTTCCACAAGATGGCAAACACGGTAATAAACGGACTATTCCGCTGTTGCACGCAACACGTACTATTCTTAGCAGTTTTGATTCAGTGGATTTTCGACATATCCTTGCTGCAAAAGAAGAAATGAAGAGTTGGAGATTCTTGCAATTAAATCCTGAAGACTTACGACAACCGACAAGTAAAACCACAGGTGAAGATATTATTTCATTCTCAGGAAAAAACTTGGCAGCCGCACTATATCGTATTCAACAAACAGATCCTTACGTATTAAAAGAAATTTCTCGGAAGTTAAACCAATTTGTGCCTAACTATACGGATGTAATAGTCAAAGACGACAAAGAAAACAAGCAATACATTATATACCTTCGTGGAGAAGATGGCAAAGAGTATTCTTCACGTGTATTATCAGAGGGAACATTACGCATACTTACATTGTGCATATTAGAGTATGATGAAAAATATACAGGATTACTTTGTTTTGAAGAACCAGAGAATGGTATTCATCCATTCCGTATAAAGACGATGGTGGACTTACTGAAAGATTTATCCACAGATTTTTCCGAAACAGATAGTTCTCTCCGTCAGGTTGTTATCAATACTCACTCCCCTATATTGGTACGAGATGTACAAAAATGGGAACAAGATAAAAACGTGTCTCTGCATTTTGCAGAAATGCGAACTCAAGTACTGAATGTTAATGGTAAAAAACAGCAAATAAAAGTAACAAGTATTTTACCGGTAGCAAAAGAGGGACAACTCACATTGAAATTTTCGGATTCTGACAAAAAAATATCATCGTTGGCAGTGGTTGAATACTTAAGTTCGTTAAATGGAGAATAAACTATGCAGCAGGTTTTTATAGGGATTATCACAGAGGGAACAACCGATGAGCGTTTCTTGGAGAAAATTGTAGAACGCACATTTATTGATATTGCGTATGATTGTACTAATGATGTTGAACCCGTTGTTAGAGTATTACATATTGATAAATCGGACTCGACATTTACAGAATGGGTTGTCGAAGCATCAAAACAAGGTGTGAATGATATTGGGATGATGGTGTTGTGTGTCCATAATGATGCAGATGACATAACGGCAGAAGGTGTATTAAATAATAAGTTTATTCCTACTCAAACATTTCTAGATGGTGAAGATGAATCGACGACTTGTAAAATTATAGTTCCTATCATTCCTATCCATATGATAGAAGCATGGATGTTGGCGGACAAATCATTATTAAAAGAAGAGATAGGAACAAATTTGTCTGACAATCAGTTGGGAATAAATAGAGCCCCGCAAACAATAGCCGATCCTAAATCAGTGATAAAGGAAGCCATTCGCATTTCTCGACAAAATATGCCACAACGTAGAAGAAAAGATTTACAGATAGGTGACTTGTATATGCCGATAGGGCAAAAATTATCTATAATAAAATTACAACAACTTTCTTCTTATCAACATTTTCAAGAAGAAGTGAGAAAGGCATACAAAAAACTACATTTGCTCCAATGAAACTCACTTTTGAATCCAACTTAGACTACCAGCAAGAGGCTATACAGGCTGTTGTTGGGTTGTTTGAGGGGCAGACGAATGTCGATTCTCCGAACTATAACGAGTTCGGAGAAGATGCGTTTGGGCAAAGTGATGATTGGTTCGGACAAGCACCAACACCCGACTATATATCTGCTATTGGCAACCATCTTCAATTATCTGATGAACAGATTTTGCACAACCTGCAGGCAGTTCAGACGCGCAACGGCATAGCACCTTCCGAGTCGTTAGAGAATAGGCATTTCTCCATTGAGATGGAAACGGGGACGGGCAAAACGTATGTCTATCTACGCACTATCTACGAACTCAACAAGAAATACGGATTCAAGAAGTTTGTCATCGTTGTCCCTTCTGTACCTATCCGCGAGGGTGTATTGAAAAACCTGCAAATCACACACGAGCATTTTCAAACGCTCTATGACAATACACCTATTCGTTTCTATGTGTATGACCGCACCAAAATATCACAACTCCGTGGCTTTGCCGCAGGTGATAATATCGAGGTATTGGTCATAAACATTGACTCTTTTGCCAAAGACGAGAATGTGATAAACAAGGCAAATGACCGCTTAAGCGGGCAGGAGCCTATCCGTTTCATTCAACAGGTTCGCCCTATTGTCATTGTGGATGAACCGCAAAATATGGAATCAGAGAAACGTGTCGCGGCTATTGCCAATCTGTATCCGCTTTGTACGCTGCGTTATTCTGCCACACATCGCAACCGCTACAACCTTATCTATAGCCTCAATCCAGTTAAGGCATACGATTTAGGACTGGTAAAGCAAATAGAGGTGGACTCTGTCTTCGAGGAAAACTCGCTCAATGGGGCTTTCATATCTCTCGAAGCGATCACTCCCGCAAAAAGCAGCATCACTGCCAAATTAACGATAGACATTAATAGTAAAGAGGGTGTCAAGCGCAAGACAATGACACTGCGTGTAGGCGATGATCTGTATAGCAAAAGCGCAGGGCGTGAGGTCTATCGCAACGGGTATATCGTAGAGGAGATAGATGCCTCAGGTGCTTGCGTGTCTTTCTCCAATGGTGAGACACTCTATCAAGGGCAGCGCAAAGACGACCTCAATGATGAGATTATGAAGTTCCAAATGCGTCGCACGATAGAGGAGCATCTGCGCAAGGAACTGAATCTTAATAAGCAGGGTATTAAGGTGCTATCGCTGTTCTTTATCGACCGAGTAGCCAACTACCGTTCGTATGATGCACAGGGCAATAGTATTGCAGGTAAATTCACTTTGTGGTTTGAGGAGATTTATCGTGAACTTATCAGTAAACCGCAATACCAATCATTGAATAAATATCCTGTAGAAAAAGTCCACAATGGTTATTTCTCTTATGATAAGAAAGGGCATGTCAAGGATACAACAGGTGAGACACAAGCGGATGACAATACCTACAACTTGATAATGAAAGACAAGGAAACGCTGTTGGATATGAACAATCCGCTCCGTTTCATCTTCTCGCATACGGCACTGCGCGAAGGGTGGGATAACCCGAATGTCTTTCAGATTTGTACACTCAACGAGACCAAATCCGAGATGAAAAAACGTCAGGAGATTGGTCGCGGTCTCCGTTTGGCAGTCAATCAAGAGGGCGTGCGTTGTTATGACAGGAATGTCAACCGCCTTACCGTCATTGCCAATGAGTCGTATAACGATTTTGCCAAAGCCTTGCAAACCGAACTGCAGGACGATTGTGGTGTGGACTTCGGTAACCGTCTCAAGCGCAAACGTGACCGAGTACCGGTAAAATACAGGAAAGGCTTTGAGGCAGACCCGCTCTTTTGGGCAATATGGGAACGCTTGAAGTCAAAGACCACGTATCGTGTCAAATATAGCACAGAAGAACTTATCCGGCGTGCAAGTGCTGAAATCAAGAATATGCCGCGTATTACGGCACCTGCCATTCGTTCCGTCCGTACTCAAGTGGTAATGACGGATAGTGGTATTGGGGCGGAGTATAAGGGCGACAAGACTGTGGCATACAGGGTGGACTATGATATTCCCGACATTTTAGGTTATATCCAGAATAGGACGGAACTGACACGCCAAACTATTTACCAGATACTGAATAGTTCCGGACACTTGGATGATTTGGCTGTCAATCCGCAGTTGTTTATGGATATGACAGTTGAGAAAATCAAGTCCGTTTTGCAATCGTTGATGATAGATGGTATTGAGTATCTGAAATTGGGAGATGCCTCTTATGAGATGCGGCTTTTTGAGGGACAGAATTTAGAAATATACCTCAACAATTTTACGTTTGAGGTATCTGACCGATCCAAGACTATATATGACAAATATGTGCCATTGGATTCGTCTGTAGAAAATCGTTTTGCGCACGACTGCGAAACCAGCGAACAAGTTGAATTCTATTTCAAACTGCCTGAGTGGTTCAAAATACCGACACCAATCGGGGATTATAACCCTGATTGGGCTGTGGTTTTCCACGATGATAAGCGTGTCTATTTTGTAGCAGAAACCAAGGACACCAACTCGCCACGTGTGGACTTGGAGAAACTTCGAGAATCAGAGCGACAAAAGATTCATTGTGGTGCGACCCGTTTCCGCCAAATCGGCGATATTGAATATCGTGTCGTTCATAGTGTAAGCGAGTTGGTGAATGGCTAATTTGTTTAATGTTTGCTTATTCTTTAGGAAACTTTCTATAAAGTGGTAATTTGTGTATTTTGGGATATCAGAAACTATTTGCGAGGAAGGAACTATGTGGGCGTTGACCCGACGGAGGCGATTGCCACAGGCAAATCCCATATCGCGCAGGCATGCGCCATCACGCTATGGTTTTATTTAGGGCTGTGTTTTCCAAATGTGCAGGGGTTGACTTTTGCAGGGTTTATCCTGTGTATCTTCGAGGGGTTTGTGCATACAATGGGTATCCGGCTGTTCCGCTTAGGCAAACCGTCACTGGGGTGGTACACGGCGATGCTGATGTGTGCGTATGCGATATGGGTAATTGTCTTTTTCAACCGCCACGCCACCTACAACGGCCTCCAATGGCTGTGGGGTGTGTTGTTCTTCGTCGGTGTGTTTGCCATAATGCAGAACTGCTATGTCCGCTTGATGGGCAGCAGTATCTCCCGCCTCAAAAAAGGCATGATTGCCTTGGTAAAGCAGAACCTATGCGGTAAGAAATAGGGTGTAGTCGTAATCCCGTCTCGTTATATAATGTCGGTTGCTTAGTGGCTATTTAGAAAGCACACTAAAGAAAGCATACTCCCCCACTCAATGAGAGCCGAAGTGTATAGTATTTGTCACCTAATCATGGGAGACCTGCACAGCGGGCTAACTATTCGTCAAATCAGTGATAGAGTTGTTCAGGAGAAAAGGTATCACGCCTATGTATGCCACTCCGTCCTCATCTATCCAATACTTACTATTGCCGTCCAGCATCACCACCTTGCGGAACGAGTCTTGCGTGTGCCGGAGCGAGAAAGTCTCTTGGTCGCGTTTCTCGGGCGTGTCTATGTTGAGTGCTGATTGGGTGTATATCTTTTCGTGTCCCGTATTGACCACAAAATCAATCTCGTATTGCACCTGACGGCGTTTCCCATCCTGCAGACGCCATGCTTCCCACCTATCTATTTATACTTGAACTTTTGTTGCATATGCAGCAAAAGTTCAAGTATAAATACCGTGCCAACACTAAACAACAACTCCCCGACTCGGATAAGAGCAGGGGAGTGTGTCGCTTGTCCCTCTCCTACGGTCTAACATTCCGTAGGACGGTCTAATCTATAGTAGCGTAGCGGGTTAACCTCTATTCCTTCTCCTGTTTACTCTGTCTTGCGACCAAGGAAGATAAACACTTGCCGTCCATCGGCGGCACGGAAATTCGTCAGTTGCTCCAATCCTTGCACATAGCCCATAGAGTGCTCGCGGATAGACTCTATAATCTCCGTTGTGCTATGCCCAGTAATGGGATCTTAGGTGGTGCGGATAATCAAATCATCGGTAATCGAAGAGCCGTTGAAGAAACGACTTGCCTGCGACATGGCTTTCACCGCCGCCACACGACTCATCGCACTCTCGTTGCCGCCGTATGTCGCATATATAACTATTTTTAGTAATTTAGCGTCGTCCTAAAAACATTAAATCCTACATCAGAATATGCACAACTTGTACGCAAAGTTGCCACAGGTACTGTATTTCTGTTTTTTATACACAACCCAGTTGTAAACTATAATCGTTTTCTTGCGTTTTCTCCTCGTTGATATCGATGGCAAGATGCTTGAATATATCTTCTATTGGAAATACTGGAATATTTTCGCCTAATCGAGGTACCGCCAATCCTAAAGCCGTAGTTAAAATATGAGCCAACGATTTTACTTCTGTCTCATTTTTAATAATATAACCTCTCCAAATATCCGAACTTATCTTTTTAATATCTGTAAAACATCGAATCCCACCACACAACTCATCACTGGTAGAACCTCCACCGGAATACACAAT
>CAVKDW010000031.1:0-19469 GCA_963655075.1 Muribaculaceae bacterium
CCTGCAGGAATCTTCGCCATCTCGGGCGTGATAACCTGCGTTGATTGTTCTTTTGCCATATATTTGTTTGATTAGTTACAATTAAAAAATAACGTGATTTATGGTCAAGAGAGATATTGCCATAGTGAGATAGCTGCTGAGAGCCATTCCCCCGGTCTCTTCTGCAGAGATAGGCGACTTCCACTTACCTTTTTTATCTAAGGCTGGATATACTACGCCCACTAATGCTACTCCCATTATCATCATAGTACATGCCCAGACAAGTGTAATCCAACTTAAAACATCAGGTAGTTCTACAAACGGTCTTGCAGCTATAAGTCCGCCTTCCATGAGAAGAGAAACAAAGAATAGCACTTTGTCCCAAGGAAATAGCATAGTATCTTTAGCAACCATTCTGGCTGTCTGCAGCAGGAAACATCCGAATAACAAAAACTGTATCACCAACCATGTGATATCTACCGTAGTTGCCTCTATCTCATCCATTGGCAATATCACATAGAACACGGTCATCAAGAGTATTGTCTCTCGGAAGTTCTCAGCGTACGAAAACCGGATTTTATTACCCATTCTTGTTTATGCTATGTTATTCTTACAATATCTTAAAGGTCAATCCATTATCTTATGCGCACAGCATGCCGATGCCCACGCCAAGGTAGTAGAACACTACTACGGCGAAAGGCAGGATAACCAAGGTAGCGATTACGGTACCGATAACCTTGGTGCGCTTCATCCACTTGAGGTTGTTCCAGCCTAATGTGTGCAATGCAGACCATACGCCGTGATTCAGGTGAAGCCATAATGCTGCCAACCATACTAAATACAAAACGCAGTAAATCTGCCCGCTGACTGGTGTCGTGAACAATGCATTGACATACGCCGCACCATTCTGCGGGTCGAAAGCACCCGTCTCAATGCCCGTCAGTTCGGCAAACTGCATCTTGAACCAGAAATTGTAAAGGTGCAGCACAATAAAGCCCAACACACATAGCCCAATGATAAGCATGTTCTTCGACTCCCAATCTACACCCTCCTGACGAGCCGTGACGGCATAGCGGTCATTACCCCGTGCAAGACGATTCTGTATCGTCAACCACAGAGCATAAAGGAAATGAATAAGGACAAGCAATGCCAGACCAAGTGTACCGATAATAGCATACCAGTTAGCACCAAGCACCGAGCAAATCCAGTTGTAGGCCTCTTCCGAGAACACCAAAGCCACATTCATGCAGCCATGGAATAGCAGGAAAAAGACCAATGCAAGGCCTGTAATACTCATAATGAACTTACGGCCGATAGATGAATCTGTTAACCACATAGATTAGATGATTTGATTTTTAGTATATTTAGTTGATAATTCCTACCCATACAATCACCCTGCAAAGGTAGTCTTTTTATTTGATTGTGCCAAATATCCTCACAAAAAGTTAGGATTGGCTACCTAATACTGGGGATTTTACCAACTTGCCACAACACAATGATAATGCACCACAAAATCTGACTCCTGTCATAAGAGCGTACATACCCGTTGTTTTTGTCACATACACACATATCTCTTTGGCATATCGGAAAAATGTCGTACCTTTGTGGCTTGAATATGTTATGACGGACAACCTGCGAACACATAGCACCCGCATACTCCTGCCTCTGATAGTTTGGGCAGGACTGCTCTTGCCTGTCTCCACTGTAGCACAGATACAAGGAGCAGGTAGCAGTGTCTTCCATTTCCTCAACCTGCCTGTATCCTCGCGGCTCAATGCCTTGGGAGGCGAGAATGTGGCTATCGCAGACGGAGATATCAGTATGGCGTTTATCAACCCGGCCCTGCTCACCGCTAATACAGACAAGGTGTTACAACTCAATTTTGCCTATTACTTGGCAGGAACGATGTTCGGTAGTGCTATGTATGGACACAACTACAAGGAGAACTATTTCGGCGTAGGTATCCACTATCTCGACTACGGCAAGATGCAATATGCGGATGAGAATGGTAATCTGCTCGGAGGCACGTTCACCGCAAAAGATATGTGCATCAACCTCATGTATGCTCGGCAACTCGGACCGTATTTTACGGTGGGAGCCGCTGTCAAACCTATATATAGCATCTATGAATCCTATCATAGTTTCGCGTTAGGTGCAGATGTGGGGGGACACTACCAGACTCCGGACACCTCACTGCATATCGGACTGACACTGCGTAACATAGGTTGGCAACTGAGGTCTTTTTACACAGAAGAGAGTGGACAACACACCGAGATGCTTCCACTCAACCTCGAACTCGGATTGTCTTACCGGCTAAAACATGCCCCTATCCGGTTCTCAATGACCATACACAATATGCAGAAATGGTACCTCGGTGCAGAAGAAGGCATCAAGTGGTACGATATGACTTTCCGACACACGATATGGTCTATAGACATCGTACCTCGCAGCAACAAATACTACCTCACGGTTAGTTATAACCACCGGCGCCGACAGGAGATGGCACTCAAAGACAGAGCTAACCTGGCAGGCTTCTCGGCAGGAGCGGGGGTGAATATATATAAGTTCCGGCTGGGGTTCGCAGTGAGCCAATACACACGCAGCAACTTCACATACCAAGTCTCCCTGTCAACGGACATCAATAGTTTCCTCAAATGAAAAAGATCATAGTTGCTGTCGATGGCTATTCTTCTTGTGGCAAATCTACTATCGCCAAGGCACTGGCACAATATGCTGGCTATACCTATGTGGACACTGGAGCCATGTATCGCGCTGTCGCATTGTATGCGCTACAATCCCACCTGCAAGACGTAACCAAAGAGATTATTCCATTACTCGCACATGTACATATCAATTTCATACAGACGCCCGAAGGACAACATGTCACACTCAATGGACAGGATGTAGAAGCACAGATACGTACACTCCAAGTAGGCAACCTCGCCTCACAGATATCAACGATCAAAGAGGTACGACAATATCTCGTAACGCAGCAACAAGCCATGGGACAGCAGAAAGGCATCGTCATGGACGGACGGGATATAGGCACAGTAGTCTTCCCCGAAGCCGAACTCAAACTGTTCCTTACCGCGGCACCTGAAGTGCGCGCAGAACGACGATACCGCGAACTGCTTAACAAAGGAGAACAACCGGATAAAGACGATGTGCTGCGTGATGTGAATGAACGTGACTACAGAGACACACATCGCACGGAGAGCCCGCTATGCCAAGCCGAAGATGCTATCGTCGTGGATAATAGTCTTATGTCGCGCGAAGAACAACTACAACACATCATCAGACTCTTCAACAACGCCATACAAGAAGCCAAACAATGACCGTGACAATAGACAAAGACTCTGGTTTCTGCTTCGGCGTGACAGGTGCTATACGCAAGGCTGAAGAGGAACTGCAGGCAGGAACACTGTTCTGCCTCGGAGATATTGTACATAACGGACAAGAGGTCGAACGACTGTCCAATATGGGACTTCGTACCATCGATTACGATGACTTGCGTACACTCCATAATGTGCGGGTACTGCTGCGCGCACATGGAGAACCTCCTACCACATACCATATCGCTGAACAAAACAATATCCGGATTATCGATGCCAGTTGCCCCGTCGTGCTGCATCTGCAAAGACGTATCCGGGAGACATACCAACATATACACGGACAAGAACCGAAAGCACAGATCGTGATATTCGGGAAAGTGGGACATGCAGAGGTCATAGGACTGCAAGGACAAACCAATAACACGGCCATCGTGCTTGAGAGCATACAGGATATCGACAAAATAGACTACACAAGACCCATTTACCTCTTCGCACAAACAACCAAGTCAATAGACGAGTTCCGGCAGATAGTAACTGCCATAACAAGTCGGATTGACAAAAATGTCACTTTCCGGTGGTATGACACAATATGCCGGAACGTGGCAAGAAGAGTGGAGAAACTACAACTATTTGCCCAAAACAATGATATAGTCATCTTTGTCGGAGATAACAAGTCTTCAAACGCCAAAGTGTTGTTCCAAAAGTGTCAGGCAGTCAATTCTCGCACGGTTTTTGTAACAAACGAACAGGAACTGACAACAGACATCTTGTCAGCCTGCCATGCTGTCGAACACGTGGGAATATGTGGAGCAACATCTACACCCCTGTGGCTCATGGAAAGATGCAAAGAAAAGATAGAACAATAAGGCTAAACCAAACAACAAAACAAAATGGAATACAAAATCAAAACGGTGGGGCTGCTCACCTCTGGAGGTGACGCACCGGGTATGAACGCTGCTATACGCGCCGTGACACGTGCAGCGATCTTCAATGGCATCCGGGTCATAGGCATATTTCGTGGATACAAAGGACTGATTGATGATGAAGTGAAAGAACTAACCACACAAGATGTGAGTGGTATCATACAGCGCGGAGGTACTATCATCAAGTCGGCACGATGCCCCGAATTCAAGACCGAAGAGGGACGAAAACAAGCATACGAGACGATAAAAAAGGAAAAGATAGACGCTCTGATAGTTATCGGAGGAGATGGCTCTTTTACCGGAGGACGACTCTTTGCGCAAGAGTATAACGTACCGGTCATCGGTATCCCGGGGACAATAGACAATGACCTGTGGGGAACGGACGTATCAATAGGCTATGACACGTCACTCAACACCATCATGCATTGTGTCGATATACTGCGCGATACGGCTACAAGCCACGAACGGGTGTTCCTCGTAGAGGTCATGGGAAGAGACGCAGGATTTCTCACTCTCAACGCCGCTATCGCTGCCGGAGCAGAAGCCGCTATCATACCGGAGCGCGCCACGATCATGGAACAGATAGAAGAGGCGATAGGACAAGGACGACGCAAAGACAAAAACTCCAGCATAGTGCTTGTACAAGAACATGCTATCGAAGGAGGTGCACAAGCCGTCGCTAAGATAATGGAAACAGCACACCCCGAATATAGTACACGAGTAACTATACTCGGACACCTGCAGCGCGGAGGATCACCTACGGCTGAAGACCGTATCCTCGCATCACGAATGGGAATAGCAGCCATACAAGCACTGCTCGAAGAACAACGAAGTATCATGGTCGGACTGCAAAATGACGAGATAGTGTATATACCGCTCTCCAAAGCGATCAAACAGAAGAAAGACGTCGAAGCAGACAAATGGACAGCAATGCAGGTGCTGTCTATCTGATAAAGCGATTTGGAAGAACTCCCCTCAAAATCTCCTCCCTGAGACAAAGAGGGGAGTTCTTTTTTGTCCTCTGTGTCCCATACACTACACCCTGAAAAACAGAATAATCGCAACAAAAATATGAAAAAACACAACACTTTTCTAACAAGTTATTTGCTAATTCGAAAGGAAAGATATAATTTTGCGACATGGGTGCCGGGGAGATATTAACACATGTAGCAGATATAGGACACGGGGCATTACTCGTCCTATGCCTTATTTGGGCGTGCGTATTCTTGTTCAACACCCCTCCTACCAAAGAGCATACGAACAAATATCTCCGCTATCTCATAGGGATACTGCTGCTCGTAAAAGCATTGGGACTCGTCTTCCAGATGCTGAAATGGATACAACCCGGAGTCAATGAGATTCAATGGGAAATGGCATCACTGCTCATCGAGATGGTAACAATAGGCATAGCCGTCTTACTACTCACCAATGTCACGCAACGACGTACCATAACACTGAAACTCATAGCACTGCACGAAGTGCCGTTTATTCTGCTTTGGATAGTCAACGCGATCCTCTATACCGAAGAGATACGCCTCGTGTCTTACGCCTACACAGCGATATACGGCATAGTATTCCTCTTCTTCAATATGCGGGCAGCATATCGGTATCGCCAATATATGCGCAATGAGTTCGCTTCACTGCCTTCACTCAAATCCTATCGGGCAATACTCATCGTCACTATCGTATCCGTACTGTTTGTCCTATGGCTCATGCATGCCTTCATCACTGCACCATGGATGCAGGCTACGTACTACTACGTGACAGGGATACTCTGGTTCGTGACATGCGTCAATATCGAACAACAAATGCGTAACAGGGAAGCATTTGACAAACCTGCAGCATGGTTCAACTTGTCATTGACTGATTTCGAGAAAGCAATGATCGAGTCACATGCCGTAGTAAATGAAGAGACAGAAAAACAGAGAGAAAAACAGAACGCAAACGAGATGTTCCTATACCGGCTACGTACACTGTGCGAAGAAAAGAAACTCTATACCAACGAGAAACTGACACGGGACGACCTCGCAAAGGTAATGAACATCAATCATACCTATTTCACAAGGATGCTAAACGAGACAACGGGCAAAAACTTCTACGAATATATCAACACACTACGCATGCAGTATGCTGAGGAACTGCTCCGACAGGTGGATTTCCCATTGGACCAGATACCACTCGAAATAGGATATACACACAAATCCACGTACTATCGTATATTCCGGGATACACACGGGTGCACTCCTCTCGAATGGCGCAACAGCCAACTACACATAGACTGAACCCTTTCTGTACTCTAACGGAGTACAGTGATGACGCTCCGAGAAGGCACGATAGAAAACGGACTTCGAACCGGACTTGTAACCTACCATCTGAGGTATCTGCTCTATAGGCATAGACGTGTTACGCAACAACTCTTCCGCATAACCGATACGCAAATCATTGATGTACTGATAAAAACTACGCCCCGTAGTGCTCTGGAGCATGTTCGTAAAAGTTGTGGTACTAACACCCATCTTCTCAGATAACATCAGACGGGTGATAGACGCATCGGTGAACAGCTTCGGCTTCTCACACACCTCTTGCAGTTGGCGCAAGAACTTCTCCGAGGCTTCATTCCTGCACATCACAGAGTCAGACAACACCTTGTCCGATGACGCCACGGAAGACACACCGGGCTCTTCTGCACCGGACAGATCGTACATCGCATGCAAATGCTCATCCAACAACATCCGCTCATCTACCGCCAAATTGATATCCGACATCTCATAGTGAACGATCATACGGTAGGCCTGATGACAAAAATCCTCCCAGACACAGAAAGCAACTACAAAGATAGCAATCCACCACGAACTACTCAGCGTATAACAACATAACCAACAGACTAATAACACAGCACATTCCGCACTAACACGCCACAACCACGTCAGACGCTTACCCTCCAACGAACTGTAGTGATCACGCAGAAACCTGTTATAGGAAATCATACTACGGATGATAGCAACCGTAAAGATCATCACATAAATAATCAGATAAGATAACTCCGTATAGAACAACACATCACTCTGTACAAACATACCCAACACACAGAACGCCACAAAAGGCAGGATATGATAGAGTGCCAACTTGGCCGTCACCAACCTGCGATACGTCAGATCCGTCAAAACTAACACTACAAAAGGCACATTCAACGTGTCTAACATGATCATCACATGACGAACCTGCTTGTCATTAAACAACTCCGGCCACCAGACTAAATTCGCATAGATGCAACCTATACACTGCCATATCATCAACGCCGCAACCAAATAGCGGCGACGGGATGCCGAATGACTGCGGAGATCATCACTCGGAACTAAAAAACGATACACCCAATAAACGTACAAACAAAACAACGCCCCACGGAGAATATCATTGATATGTAAAAGCCATTCACCGGACATAAATCCCATTTTGCACCGCAAAGGTACAATATATATACCATATAGACAAAAAATGACACCTGACAGGTAAAAATTACCCCTCCAAAAAAACAGCAGCAACACAGCAGCACATGTGCTGATCTTGAGCAGAAGATAAGCCGATCTTAAGCAGAACATAAACCGACCTTGAGCAGAAACAAACCACGTTAAAAAATCCCCCTCTCTGGGGGAAGATGAGATCTCTCAATTAAAAATAAACATTAATAATTACACATTCTCCTCCCCACTGGGGACGCGGGCGCCCCGCCTGCGGTCGGTTCGCAAGAACCGTCAGACTATGTTATGTGTTCCTCTCCTTTGGAGAGGTTAGGAGAGGTCTATCTCCTTTGGAGAGGTCTATCTCCCCTAAACTAAAAAAGACTGCCTAACCCGAACGGGTAGGCAGCCTTTACTAATTTAATTACGGAGTAACAGATTAACCGTTAACCTTAGCCATATGAGCGATCAGGTCTAACACTTTGTTGGAGTAACCAATCTCATTGTCGTACCAAGAGATGACCTTGACGAACTTGTCGGTGAGATAAACACCGGCATTAGCATCGAAGATAGAGGTCAGCGTGCAGCCGAGAAAGTCACTCGAAACAACAGCATCCTCTGTGTAGCCAAGCACACCCTTCAACTCACCATTGGCAGCCTCTTTCATGGCAGCACATATATCATCTTTGGTAGCGGGCTTCTCAAGGTTGACGGTAAGGTCAACAACCGATACATCAAGTGTAGGAACACGCATCGAGATGCCGGTCAACTTGCCGTTCAAAGCAGGGATAACTTTACCTACAGCCTTCGCAGCACCTGTAGAAGAAGGGATGATATTGCCACTTGCAGCACGACCACCACGCCAGTCTTTCAGCGATGGACCATCGACAGTCTTCTGTGTGGCAGTAGTGGAGTGAACAGTAGTCATCAAACCGTTAACGATACCGAACTTGTCGTTCAACACCTTAGCGATAGGAGCCAAACAGTTGGTCGTGCAAGATGCGTTCGATACGAACTGTGTGCCCTTAACATAAGTGTTCTCATTAACACCGCAAACGAACATCGGAGTATCGTCCTTCGAAGGAGCAGACATTACCACGTACTTGGCACCGGCATTGATATGTGCCTGTGCTTTCTCTTTGGTGAGGAAAAGACCAGTGGACTCAACAACGTACTCGGCACCTACCTCGTTCCAAGCGAGTTCGTTAGGATCTTTGCAAGCGGTAACGCGGATAGCCTTGCCGTTTACGATGAGTTTGCTGTTCTCTACATCAGCCTCGATAGTCCCTTCGAACTGACCGTGCATGGTGTCATACTTCAGCATATAAGCCAAATAATCTACTGGGCAAAGGTCGTTGATACCAACAATCTCAATGTCTTTACGGGTTTGAGCAGCACGGAAAACAAAACGTCCGATACGGCCAAAACCATTAATACCTACTTTTGTCATAATACCTAAAAATTATAATGTTGTTACTTTTAACTCTCTTTCAGACTGCAAAAGTATACAAAAATCTATTTATACGAAAATATATTTTGCATTTGTCATATCCGTTTTACACTGAACGGCAACACTGCTCTGCGAAACAGACAACTATTTTCTGCCAAAATCAGCAGGGATCTCTCCCCATGCATCCGTGTCCCACTTGCGTATATCTGTCGTCCAGCTATTCTCATGCAACCACTTCTCTGCTGAACGGACGGCGGATAACAGTTCCTGATTTTCTGACGTCCATACCAACTTGGTCTTGCACTGCTTCTGACGGACCCATGATAACGCAGTCTTACTGTCTGAGTACAATACCCAGGGTAACCCGTATGCTTTCAGATAGGCTAACCCCAAGACAATGGCAAGGAACTCCCCGATATTATTCGTTCCACACCTATAGGGACCACGATGAAAAACCTCAGAGCCCGTATCGGCAATCACACCTCTCAACTCTAACACCCCGGGATTACCGGAACAAGCAGCATCTACTGCCAATGCAGGTAACAGAGGCTGAGAGACCGTCTTACTCTGCCTTACGGGCGATGACGGGACAGATTTGTTACTATACAAATAGGACTCCCAACCTTCCGCAAAAGCCTTCTCCGCCTCAGATAAAGTGGCAAAACCCTTGTACTTGGCCGAGACACCCTTGACCTGCTTCTCACAAGCAGACCAGCAATCATATACTCCGGGCTCACGACCCTGCCACACTACGTAAAACTGAACCTTCCGTTTGGACATAAGAAAATAAATAAGTAACTTTGTCGGCAGAATGGTACCAACTCCAGCCGACAGAGTTTCGGACTGCAAAGGTACAAAACAAATATAAAAATTGCAACAATCCAATAAACTGACGTGCCCTTTATGCTATTTCTCACTCTCTTACCCGTATATACTACCATCACGTTTACTACCACAACAGACAATACAATTCAAGGCAGACCTGAATAAAAAGAATAGAGAAACAGCACAGAAGAGAAGTAGTCCCACCGAGAATCGAACTCGGATCTAAGGTTTAGGAAACCCGTATTCTATCCATTGAACTATAGGACCTGTAAACTGGCTGCAAAAGTACTATATTTTTACGAAAGATGAAAGAGATACTCGATTTTCTTACACAACTCGCATGCAACAACAACCGCGAATGGTTCCAAGCCAACCACGATACATACACACGTTGCAGACAACGGTTCGAAGACTTTACCGCCGATTATATACAACGGCTCTGCCGGATAGATGACACACTCGTCGGACTACAACCCAAAGACTGTATCTGGAGAATATACCGCGATGTGCGGTTCTCTAATGACAAAAGACCGTACAAAGAGCACTTCGGGACATTCCCCGCCGCCAAAGGTGGAAAGAAAAGCGACAGAGCTGGGTATTACGTACACATACAACCCGGACACTCTTTGTTCGCCGCTGGTATGTGGTGCCCCAATACGGAACTGTTACACGTACTGAGGCAAGAGATATACGCAAACTGCGATGAACTCGAAGAGATTTTCAATCAACCGCTATGTAAACGCTATTTCCGGGATTTCGATACGGAATATATGCTCAAGAAAGTACCTAATGGGTTCCCTGCAGACTCACCACATGCCGACTGGCTCAAACGAAAAGCATTTACCATATCTACACCACTCTCCGACGAAGAGGTATGCGCACCTGACTTCCTTGACCATGTGACAGAGATAGCAACGGCCGCCAAACCAATCAACGACTTCCTAAACTATACCTTCGAACAATACGGAGAGTTCCCCGATAAACGATAGGTTAGTGTAACAACTGACACAAACAGCGACGCAGCCCGTCTGTCCAATAAGGGATAGAGACACCAAACGCCTGCTTGAACTTAGACTTGTCCAATACACTATAGTGCGGACGGGGTGTCTGGTAGGAATACTCTGTGGACAAGATAGGACGCAGGACACAATGACCCATATTCTCTTTTGCCTCTGCAGACAAACGAACCTGACCATCAACCGCTAACGATAAGGATTGGGATAGTATCTCGTGAGTAAAATCATACCACGAACAAACACCCTCATTGGTGAAATGGTATATACCGGGCTTCCATTCGGGAGAGGCTATCACCGTATAGATAGCCTTCGCCAAATCTGCCGCGTATGTTGGACTCCCCACCTGATCAAACACCACACCCAACGACTCACGCTCCTGACTCAAACGTAACATCGTCTTGACAAAATTATTACCGTATGCAGAGTATAACCATGCAGTGCGAAGAATGATGGCATCTGGACATACGGCCTGAAGCAACCGCTCACCCTCTAACTTGGTGCGACCGTATGCTGTACACGGGTCCACAGGATCACTCTCTTTGCAAGGAACACATCCTTCACCACGAAAGACATAATCGGTGCTGATATGAATAACCTTGGCTCCGGATGAGCCTAAGTTCTCAACGGCATTGGCATTGAGCAGACGGGCAGTAGCCTCATCGCACTCCGCCTTGTCCACATTAGTGTAAGCCGCACAATTGACTATCAAGTCGATACTATGCTCTGAAACAAAAGAATGAACAGCCGCACGATCGGTGATATCCAACTCTGCCACATCCGTGAAAAAATAAACATGAGCAGCATGCTCGGCAGACCGAATACGCATCTCAGTACCCAACTGACCATTACAACCTGTGACCAATATATTCATAAACAAACGATTAGAAAGGGTTATCCAAAGCCTTTAACAGAGGATGATGCATATCTTTATCACTCAATATACGCTTCTCAACAGGCACCTGCCAGTCGATAGCCAAGTCGGGATCAGATAACAATACACCACCATCCGCACTCGGAGCATACAGATTATCACACTTATAGGTGAACACCGCCATATCACTCAACACCGAGAAACCATGAGCAAAACCACGGGGGATATAGAACTGACGATGACTTTCTGCATCCAACTCCACCGCGTACCACTGACCAAAAGTAGAACTGGCTTTGCGCAAATCAACAGCCACATCCAACACACGACCAACAGTACAACTCACTAACTTGGCCTGAGTATAAGGAGGACGCTGAAAATGCAAACCACGAACAACACCATAACTCGAACAAGACTGATTATCCTGCACAAAAGTGGCATCTACACCCGCCGCACGATAACGCTCCTCGTTGTACATCTCAACAAAATAACCACGAGCATCACGAAAAACCTTCGGATCGATAACCAACAATCCCGCTATGGGACACTCAAACACTTCCATATCTTTATACGATTGACTGACAAGTATCATAACTATCCACCCACACACCATACCCGACTGCAAAGTTACTCCTTTATCTGCATATATACAAAACTTACTCAAGATACGGTATCCAATTTATAATAACCTCGACACATAGAGATTTGCTTATATGAGAAAAAAGTAATACATTTGTGGGCTAATTCATGAATACTGCTATGAACCAGCCGATGCATATAAAAAAGATACGATTGTTCCTGACAGACGTCGATGGATGTATGACCGATGGAGGTATGTACTATTCGGATAATGGTGACGAACTCAAACGCTTCTGTGTGTACGACGGCATGGGAATCGTACAACTGCGCAAGGCGGGCATACGCTGTGGGATATTGACAAGCGAAACAACCAATATCGTGGCGAACCGCGCACGCAAACTATGTATGGACTACCTTTATATGGGAGTGGGACGACAGATAGACAACGTGACACAAACAAAACTGGAGGTGGCAGAACAGATATGCCGGGAAATGGGTATCACACTCGCCGATGTATGCTTCGTCGGGGACGATATCAATGATATAGACCTGCTCTCTGCCGTAGGGACAGCAGCATGCCCTGCCAATGCAATACAACAGGTCAAGAATATACCCGGTATCATACATCTGACAAAACGGGGAGGAGAGGGCGCTATCAGAGAGATAGCAGAGAAGATACTGTCAGCACAACAACGCTAAAATTGTGCATAACATCTCGCCTGCCAAACACTGTCATAATCTACAACATACGACGCCGAAACTCGGCCAACACGATAGCCGTCGCAATACTCACATTCAGACTCTCCGATGTCTTCGCATCAACAGGGTAACTTGATATACACAGCGGATGAGTGACCAACGTACGTACCCTGTCGGATATACCATTACCCTCATTGCCCATAACCACAATACCTTTTGCCGCATCACCTATTGCACCATCCTCATACATGTTCCGTCCGTCCAACAGAGTACCATAGATAGGCACTCCCTTAACGCTCTGCTCTTGCAGCATGCACACAAGGTCTAAATAATGCACACGTACACGTGCCAATGCACCCATAGTCGCCTGCACGACCTTGGGATTGAAACAGTCTGCCGTGTCCTGCGAACAATAGACATCATGTACCCCAAACCAATCACAAGTACGCAATATCGTTCCCAAATTGCCGGGGTCTTGTACACCGTCCAACGCTACTACAATCCCGACTGACTCATTCTGCATACCGCCACATACCGTCGTCCGTTCCTTACGAAAAACCCCAATAACACCCTGCGGCGTTCGCAACGATGACATCTGCGCTATCTCTGTGGACGTAGCATTCTCAGGAGTGACCAACATCACAAGAGGAAAAGTCCCCTGCAAGTCATGCACGCACTTCTCTCCCTCAGCGACAAACAGACCCAACGCATCGCGGACACGCTTACTCTGCAGACTGCGTACCCACTTGACCTGAGCCTTGGTTAACTTACCACTCTCCATATCACTTCTGTTACTCACACGTTAATACTATAGTTACACACTGCAATCCTTTTCAATAACTTCTGCATCACAATCCCGTTCAATAACCCCTTATACCAAGTTATTTTGCGACTGCAAAGATACTGCCATTCTCTCGCCTCTACAATATGTCAAGACACATTCCGCAATTTTTTCACCATCAACCATACTGTCAACACTGCACACGGATTATCCATAGCGGGTGGGGATGGGGCTTTGTTTTCCACTCATGGATGATATGTGGGTAACTGGTTATTGGGGTATCTTGTTAACCGGGGGACCCGGTTATCTGCGGCTTTGACTGGCGGCGGAGCAGACGCTGCCGGACTGTTTCCCATGTGGGGAACGGGCGCAGTTCACGGCGAGCGGGCATATCATGGAATAGCAGCACGAGGAACAGGAACAGCGTGGCTATAACAAGCCAACCGAGTAGTTGCTTGACGGAAATCATCTGTATCTGCTCCATATACAACCCTACATACCCGCCGAAAGTATGCGTTGGGAGCGTAGTCGTACCTGTGCCGTTCGCCGAGAGAGCGACTGCCGAGTCAAGCAGATAGCCGTAGCGACTGATATTGTCGTTGATGGCGTAGCGTATCGCCGTTGAGTAGAGAGCCGACCCCCATACGCCTCCCATAAACATGTGGATGGCTTGGAAGATAGATAAGGCCTGAAAAAACAACTCGAAGTTCATCATATCGTGCAGCGCCACCATCATCGTCACGCCCGTAATGGCAGACGCAACGCTGCGGCAGAAAACGGGCAGGTACATTCGCCGGAGAGGAATATCGGTGGAGATGAGCAGATAGAACGAAACGAAATAGAGCGCAATGAACGCCACACCGATGGTAATGAGTCGGAAATAGGACTGTTTCCAACGGTGCATCCACAGGTAGCAGAACAAACAACCGCAGGTAATACCCGCTACGGAGACCCAACTGAGGCGTGCCGTAGTCCATTCTCCAAGGTGCAGTCCGCTGCCATAGAATACATCTTCGAGCACCGACTCGGAACCCAACAGCACCTCTAAAATAGCGGCTAAAATAAGCAAATGGAAGTAGCGAGGGTGGAATCGCCACATCTCACGGGCAATATAGGGGTGGGGTACGATGCACATTCGCCATAGACTGACAACGAATGTGAGAAGGGAGGTGATACAGAGAACCCGAATCACTGTGCCGTCGAACCAATTGTAGTGGTCGGCGTAGTTGAACAAATAGATTAACTGCACAAAGAGTGCCGCCCAAAGCAACCCGCCCAACCAATCGATGTCGGAGAAGGACATAGGTTTGCCTAAATGGACATGGCGGGTGCAGCAGGTAAGCAACAGCAGGTTGCATAGCATCAGCCCGATGATGAGCCAATGGGTGCTGGTCCAGTGCAGGTACTCGGCAAAGAAGGCGGCAAAGTACTTGTTGACCTGTACTGCATTGAGGATGATGATATGCAGGAGCGGGAAAAAGATGGTAAAGTCACGCTTCGGGGTCATCCAGAGTTGAATGGTACTCATGCACTCAAAAGTGCCCTGTATCTTGCAGCAGCCCTCGACAAAGCATAGCAGCCACAACAGAGGCAGAAAGCGCACATACATTGTGGCGATATTGCAGACCAACACCCCTATCGCTGCTGCTGTGAGCAGGGTCTTGTTGGTAAAGCGGAACTTCATGCGGAACAGCAACGGGAAATAGAGTGCCATGCCTGCCAAATTGCAGTATAGGCACATCAGCATATCCTCTCGGAGAAATGCCGTCTCGCCGACCATAGGGCTCAGAGCACCGATATACATGCCCGCCGACAACTGAAAGGTGCACGCCATAAGGATATACAGCCAAGGCTGCAGACGGCGTGGCACAAAACTCCGAAAGGCGGGTATGGAAAAGGGCTGTTGCTCGTGTGTTTCTTCCATTATCGGGGAATTTTAGTAGTGTACCTCGCACTCGACATTCAGTCCTGAACGCAGGCGCGAGAGAATCGTGGAGTCGTTGCCACAGAGGCGGATACGGACAGGCACGCGCTGCTCCACCTTGATAAAATTGCCCGTGGCATTGTCGCTGGGGTTCATAGCAAAACTGGCTCCCGTAGCCTGGCTGAGGCGCTCGACCTGCCCCGTCAGCACTACATCGGGCAGTGCATCGACACGGATACGCACCTCTGCCCCCTCGTGGATATGTCGGAGTTGGCACTCACGGTAGTTCGCCACCACCCAAGCGGAGCGGGTATCGACTACATTGAGCAGCAGCATACCCGGCTGCACCAACTGCCCAACCTGGATGTTCTTCTTGCTCGTGACACCATCACAAGGCGCAAGAACCACTGTATAGGAGAGATTGAGGCGTGCCAAATCGACTGCAGCCTGTGCCATCTCGATAGTGGCGGTGTTCTGGTTGAGGCGGGTGGTCTGCTCGTCCTTGACAAGCGAGGTGCTCTTCTTCTGGCGTGTGAGCATATCGTAGCGTGCACGGGCGGCATCGTAGTCTGCCTTGGCGTTGTCGAGTTGCTGTTGTGTGACGGCGCGTTTCTCGCAGAGCGTGCGATAGCGGTTGTAATCTTTCTCCGCTTGACGGAGGCGTATCTCTGCTTCCTCGATGGTAGCGTCGGAAACGGCAAGATTGTTGGCGGTGGTGGAGATGGACGCCCCGGTAACGACCTTGCCAGCCAACGCATTCTGGTAGTTGGCTTCGGCTTGTGCCAACTGCAAACGATAGGGGGCATCCTCGATGATAAGAAGCGTGTCGCCTTTCTTCACTTGCTGAAAATCATCGAAGCGTATCTCTTCGATGAAGCCCTGCACACGCGCATTGACGGGCGAAATATCTTGGCGTATCTGTGCATTGTCGGTGTATTCGACACGACCGAAGTGAACAAACCGACTGATGACCCACACAACGCCGCCTACGAGGCAGAGTATGACAAGGGTGTTGTAGATGATTTTGGTATGTTTTTTCATACGAATGGGTTGTCTTATAGTGTATTGGTGAAATAGAGCAGTTTGTAGTAGGTGGAAAGAATATCTATCTGTGCGTTGGCAAGACCTATCTCGGCAGTCAGTTTGGCATTGCCTGCATCGATAAGGTCGGTGATAAGCGACAAACCGTTGTCGTAACGGTTGGCGATGACACGGTAGTTGTCTGTAGCTAATTCGACGCTCTTCTGCTGCGTGCGCAGTTGCTCGAAAGACTCGACATAGCGTGTATAGGCGGCCTGTATAGCGATGGCGATCTGCTCCTGCGCCACGGTGCGTTGGTCTTTGGCAGCCTGCACCGCTAACTTGCTCCGCTTGACATCGCGTGTGGTCTTATACCAACTGTCGATGTCGTACGACACACCCACTCCTACATACCAGACATTGACATTCTTGTCGATAGGAGGCATATCGTAGGTGAAAGGGCCGTCGAGGTGGTTGGCTGCCACAAGACCTATCTTCGGTATCCAACCCGATTGGCTCAGTTTCTGCGCACGCTCGTTGATTTGCACGCCTATGTCGGCACTCTTGAGCGCATGCGAGTGGGTGGCGGCAGACTGCTGCCAGGTACGCTCGTCGCTGATGGCGGGTTCTTGCGAGAGTAGCGCAGGGTCGGGCAAAATGTCCGTGCCGGCTGGAAGACCGAGTGTGACGACCATCTGATTGTTGAGTATCGCCATTGAACCGTTGAGTTGGGTGCGGAGATAGGTAAGGTTCTGCTTCTGCAACTCGTAACGCACAATGTCGTTGTCAAGCACTAATCCTTCTTCCGCTTTGGCACGCATGTTTTCGATGACTTGCTCGGTGAGCAGGATATTGCTGTCGCACACCGCCAACTGGTTGCGGCACTTGTACAGGTTAAGATAACAATCGACCAGCAGGTTGCGCACCTCCTGTGTCTGGCTCTCGTAGTTGAGCCGGGTGAGTTGTGCCTGCAACTCGCTAATCTTGACACTGTTTATAATCGCACCGCCGGCATACAGAACCTGCTCTACATCGACGGCAAAGTTGTTGCCGAGGTGCGGACTCTCGTAGGTCTGTCCGTTTTGGAAATCACGGTCTGCCACCCATACATTGCCTATGTAACTGGCGGAGGCGGACAACTTGATAGAGGGCATATAGCCGTTCTTGCTCACCTTGACGGCTTGCTCCGCCTCCTCGACCGCCGTGCGGGATGCACGGATGGCAGCACTGTTCTGATCGGCGAGGTCGAACATCTCGGCGATGGTTAGTATGCGTGCATCGGCAGCGGCTGCTATAGTCATCACACAGCCGGCAAAGGCACATAGGTATTGTTTTATCATAGATTATTTAGTTAGAAATACGAACTATTGTTGGAGGTTGGACATTAGACCGCTGCACTGGCGGATATCAGACTATTTCGCTGTTGGACGACTGCGCTGTTAGAGGTTAGTCGGTAGGCTGATTGGTCTTGATACGGTCGATGGTGTGGAGGAAGTCTTGTATCTGTTGGGCAGGAATGCCGTGAAGAAGTTGGCGGGTGAGGTCTTGCTCCATACGGAGATAGTCCTCGAAGAGTGCTTGTCCGCTCTCAGTGATGATAAGGTGATTTTGCCGACGGTCGGCAGGATTGACCTCTCGGCACAGCACCCCCTTGTTCTCAAGTGAGTCGATGATATGAAGGATAGTGGATTTGCTTTTGCCCGTGGCATCGGCAATATCTTGGAGAATGATAGTCTCACGCTCCTGATAGATGCGATAGAGTAGAATATACTCCTCCACCGTCAGGCGTGTGCCTGAATAGGCGGCGAACTTACGCCGCAGGTTCTGCGAGATGATATCGTGTAGCTTGCCTACGGCACTCCCCAAGGCGGGTTGTTGTCCTTTCATTGTCTTTCCTTTCTTGTTTCGCGGTGCAAAGGTACTGCTTTTTTTTGGAATAGTTCGCATATAGAACTATTTTTTTTGCTTGCATAGGTCATTTTGCAGAACAGGGAATGAGCAGGTGAGGGGGATAGTTTCTTAACCACTCTTGCCATACTAAGTACCTCTCTTGCGCCGAAAAAAGATTAACTATGTTTTGTCTATTCACAAATTTGTATTATCTTTGCGGCATAAAAGACATGCGATATGCTACGCTATGCCACATATACCCCACGAAAAGCACACGGCTCTGCTGTTTGCAGTCTGCCTAACCGCTTGATTATCACCCCCCCCAGCAAATCTGTATCTACACCTTGGCTACTGACAGGCTCGGTGTCGCTACGCCTTTCGTCCGTAGTGTCATACTCGGAACTGTGTCGTGGTATGGTACTTCCCTCTGATGGGGTAGGAGCAGTTCCCGTGTCCCCTTACCGGCTAAATAATCATTCAATAATTTATAAATACACTAAAAGAGAATCATTATGAAAAGAATTTATCTCTCTTTATTGGCTATGGTTACTGCCTTAGGCTCTATAGCCTCGACTGCCCCTACGGGTGCTGTCAATGGTTTGTTCTCCGTTGCGGCGGACAAGCAAGTCTATTTCTCGCAGGGCAACCTGCAATGTACCAATCCGTTGGTTGCCACCACCCGTACATGGGCGTTTGCGGAGCATCAGTACGACCGTATCGGCACG
>CAVKDW010000032.1:0-19455 GCA_963655075.1 Muribaculaceae bacterium
GGCAGTGTGGTATCAGAAACCATCGTGAAGAACTAACTTTTCATCTCATCCAGCAAGAGCAAACTATCTAAGACTTGCAACAACAAGTAGAACAATTAAAGAAATATGGGACTGCAGTACATTCAGAAGGAAATTTATGAGACGAATACAATTAACAATAAGTAGAACAACTAAAGAGGTAAGTAGTGCTATGAAAAGATGTATTTTGCCGAACATACCATTGTTATTTGGAGTTGTCGCAATAGTCTTTTGCTTATCTTCATGCAAACACACTAATGATCCTGGTGGGCATGCCCCTGACTATCTTATTTTTCAAGTAGTCAAATTTACTAATACAAACTATGCCGATAAGATACTTGCGACCCCGTATGTAGAAAGGACTTTGGTTCGTCGCGAGGGAGCACTTGCCTATTATGATGCCAAGTTAGATAGTTTTGAACTGAATCCTGTGTGTACGGAATACACATGTGAAAGTTTCTTTGATGTAGGGAATCAACCCTATATAGATATGGGTAATGGCTACTTGTTGGCACGTTGGCCATGGTCGAGACTAGTATCACGTTATAATTTTCATATTCCAGTGTTACTTGATATAAATTGGAAAGACTTAATATCTCCTTACCAACGCTGGGCTATTGATGATGTGACGGTGTTAGCGGAAGCTCCTTTCGCTGAATATTATGGATTCTCCTCCAAAACAATAGACAATATCTATAATATCCAATTGCAAGATATGTTGCAGGCAGGTACTTGTCAGGCATGGAAAGATGGACAACTATATTTTGATTTCAAAAATGGCTGGGATGGTGACATCATTTGCGGAGTGAAAGAATACCCCGAACTCTGTGAACATTTATTGCATGTTCGGCATCAGTATGAACAAATGATTATTGACTTATTCCAAAGCGGAGAATACAAAGATGTTCTTAAAGAGCAGAGCAAAGATGTACACTATACGTCATTAGAAGAACTTAAAAAGAACCCGATATGAAAAAGTTAATACTTTTAGTCGCCGTTTGTCTCTGTTCTGTTGTTATATTAGCAGAAAACGTGACGCAAGAACGTGCTCAGCAAATAGGTTTGACTTTGCTGTCAAGTATGGCGCACAGTGTCAATCAACCTATGCAGGTACGGACAAATATCACCACGGAAACAACTAATCTTTCTGCTAATGGGCTCTCTAATCTATATCTTGTAAATTCTGCAACTGGTTGGGTAATTCTGTCCAATGATACAAGAGTTCAGCCCATCTTAGCATATTCTGCATCAAAAACCATCATGAAGAACTGATGCTTTATCATCCAACAAGGACAAGCCATCCAAAACGTACAACAACAAGTAGAACAATTAAAGAAATAGCGTTATGAAACGATTTATATTATTTATTATGATCTGTGTAGCACTTTGTGCTTCATCCTGCCAAACGAATAACACAACCGATAGGTGCTATATTTCTGAAATAGGAACATTGTGTTATGAGGCTAATTATGGGGATGACCTTGCTACAGCACAAGATGCGCTGTCTTCTCAAATAAACGCATACACAGAAATGCGGAAATTAGATTGGAATAGTGAAAATTGGGATACTACTCGTGTATATGTTAGTTATCCACTTGTATATGTAAAGGATGCTCCCGATGCTAAAGTTACGTTTTATTCTATAAATGTGTATATGTATCATCTATTAGTGGAAGAATATTACTGCATCGGAATATTTGGAGCATTGGATTCCCATGGCAACTTCTATAGTCTTACAACCTTTCCCGATTAAAAACTTTATCTCTGAATTGCAACTACAAACAGTAGGCATCCAAACAAACTGAAAATATTGAACTCCAATCCCAATTATTATTCGATATTGGTAGATTGCAATGGCTTGCTGTCCGATTACCGAAACTCTTTGTCGAGATTTTTATACATCACCCAAGAAGGCAGGGGTGGGAGCCTGCCTTCTTTGATCATTTCCATATCTCTCCTATTAGTCTATAAGTCTTATTCGTCATGTTTAGTCTCCCCATTCAAACTCATAACTCTCAACTGCACTAAACACTCAACACTAAACTTAAAAGAGAACTTAATCGAACTTAATCGACACGAAACTACCTTAAACTGACAACGCAGTGTCAAGATGTAGTATCTTTGTATCCGATTTCTAACACACAGACATGGAACCCATACTACCGCCGCGTTTCGAAATTTATCGCATTATAATCACCTGATTCAAACTGTGCTACGACTATAACTCAACAACCTGTCCTAATATATCATATACTCTCCCTTCCCGAATGATATATACATGCCCGTTGTACAAAAACTTTTGTTGTTCTTGTGCATTGCTTGTAGCAATACCTTCTATATCCGTCCCGATACCGGAAGAAACAAAGTCGCAAAGCAACAGAAATCTATCACGGAACTCTCCCTTGACCGAAGAAAATGAATAGGAGTCCCACAACAGATCAACTTGTGTTCCTGTTTGCGTGTCTTTTAGGTGAACATGTGTTAACCTGTTGATATATTGGTTCTCGTGTACCGATAGTGTGTATGCCCCATTTTTAGGTGCATTATAACCTAATGCGACCCCTTTCTCGCACGTAGCATCCGGTAAGGCATTAAAGCATCTATCTCCATCTTCTGCTATACTAAATACAACAGGATGCTGCTTGGAATAGGGCATTTTTATCAAGTCATACGAAGGTTCGTATGTATTACTAAACTTAGAAGGATGGATATAGAAATGGGTGCTATCACTCATACCAACACTATTTTGCAATGCTAAGATCAACCACTGTGTATCACATACATCCTCATCGTTACTCTGTTGCCGACTTGCTACAGAGGACGGAAGGGCTTTGGGCTGAAATGTCAATTGCTCGCCAAATGTTAACAGTCCGGATTGACCGGTTTGGTAGTAAAAAGGTCTGGCAGGCATTATAGACGTAACCACATGTTGAGCATAAGTACAATTATCCTTTCGCAACTCTGATATCTTGATATAGTCTTCCGGACAATCTCCCATGGTAGGTGTATAAATACTTGTTCGTGGAAGGCTTAGGAAATTCCATCCTCCATGTGCTGGGTTATTGTCAGAGGCTTCTCCATGATGTGCTATCACAGACAAAGTTTCTTCATCACTGTGAGAACGATACTTGACGGGAAAACAATACTCACGATACCATTTTGACCCGGACAATAATGTATAACCGGTGCAAGCCACCATCTTGTCATAGCGCTCTAATGCTACCCAATTACTCCGACTTTCCAAACCATACTGTGCTCGTGAGGCCGAATCGTAACGTTTGAGAAGCCAATTAACACCATACTCCAACGTGTCCCCCGTACTCAGACGCACGTCAGCAATATCAGAATCAAAGGGGAGAGAAAGGTGATAGTAAGCAGACTCATCTGCGCAGATACGTGTGTAGTACATCTGCCTCACATTCAACTGTCCATGGTTGGTCAAGAGTGCTATGTCAAATGGCTTTGTCCTTAAGTACATCGTATCACAAGTTAATGTGATGCCCTCTTCTATCACCAACTCCGCTCCTGGGTTGACACTAACGGAATGTACATGTGAGTCCTGTGTCAGAGCGGCGCGACCGGAATGGACAACGATATTATCGCATTTGTCTATGTCGGAACTTATAATGGCATTGTTCGCAGAATATATGTATGGTACTCTATAGTAACAGATAGAAGAATCTTGACTTTCTCCCGTACACCCTGCTGCTGGGAAATCCCAATAGACGGATAGTTTGATATCACAACCACGGTTTACTATTTCTTGACCCATAACATCAATAGGAATAAAGAATATTCTATCACCCTCTGTATTATCGCCTGAATAGTTGCCCTCTGATAATGTTGTGCCGTTACACTGAATGCCATTACTTACCTTGTATCCACTCATATTGATAACTATCCCTTCATAACTCCAATCTACGATATCCAATGGATGACCGGAAAGACACATACCCCATTGTGCCTCTAACACCACATCGTGATTTAGTAGGTATGTTGCACTGTCAGGAAAGAGTCCTTCGCACTCTTCTATTCCTATAACTTTCCAGCCTACAAAAGGAATATCTCCACGCTTGGGTGTAGGCAATAACACGGACCGATTGACTCCCTCCACCGAGGGAATATCTTTTGTTCCTCCATTGACATCGTATGTTAGTCGTGCAGTACTAAGACTTACACTATCCGTTGAGTAATGGCTGTACCACTTAGGGTAAGGTTGTGAATAGATAGAAACATCATCTATATACATACGTGCATTGGATTCCCCGGAGATTATTTCAAACTTTAAGAACGCATCAGTAGGATGTTCTAACTCTCCTGACACCACACGAGCCTTGCGGTCACCAAGATGCACCCCTGTCTTAGGTAAAAGACTAACCCAATGGATGCTATCTGTGGAGTAGTGAATCACATAAGAAAGATTGTCTTTGCTCGTAGCAATCTTACAAGAGAAGCGTGTTAGTCCTCGTATTTTCTGTTGAGTCACTAATGTAGGATTTGACTTGAGACCATTCCATTGCAATACCATAGACTTTGAACCCATCACTTTTGTCACATCTTGGATATCGGCAGGAAGTCCTTGTGTGATAGACCATATTCCAAAAAATGAGGGATCAGTTCTTTGGTAAGAAATATAGGTAGCAGTATAGGAGTCGAAATCATCAAGCATCTCTTCTTCTTTACTTCCGTTTTGACATGCAAAAACAGCATACAGAGTCATAGACTCGGTAAATGTTGTGGTATCAACGTTTACTATAGTTTCAGGTCGGATGTCGATACTACCCGCAATAGGCAGAGTACTCCAACCCACAAAGACTTTACCTTCGTATGTCGTAGAGGGGGAATAGGGAGAAACAAGACCATTCTCATCAGTGGTCATTTCTTTCTCTATCGTTCCTAATACAGAAAATCGTACAGCGACAGCATTCCCTAAAGCACCATCATTCACCACCGCTTGAGAGGGAACAGTACAAAACAAAGTAGCATATATCAGTAGAACTAATGAACATCTACAATTGGTTATTTTAGACATAATGTGTGTAATAGCGTTTAATTTATAGTCTTTAGAAAAAGTAGTTGTCTAATGATTAGTTAGACAACTACTTGTACATACTTCCAAAGTGTCTATTTATTGGAAAGTATATGTAAGATTACTCCTCCTCTTTCTGACTGTCAGCATACTCTTTGATGAGTTTCTCCTGAACGTCAGCAGGCACCAATTCGTAGTCTTTGAAATGCATCGTGAAAGTAGCGCGACCGCCCGTGAGACTGGACAGCGTGGTCGAATACGATGACATCTCTTTCAAGGGTACTTGCGCTTTTAGACGGGTGAAGTTCTTTTCTGTCTCCATACCAAGTACCATACCACGACGACTGGTGATATCTGACATCACGTCACCCATCATATCGCTCGGCACGAACACCTCTACATCGTAGATAGGCTCAAGAATTTTCGGGTTGGCATTGCGGAAAGCCTCTGCGAAAGCGTTACGCCCTGCCAAACGGAACGAGATTTCGTTCGAGTCAACGGGGTGCATCTTGCCATCATAGACGATGACACGCACGTCACGAGCGTACGAACCCGTCAATGGACCTTGCTCAATACGGTCCATCAGTCCCTTTAAGATAGCAGGTATAAAGCGTGCATCGATGGCACCACCCACGATGGAGTTGATAAGCACCAACTTACCGCCCCACTCCAATGGTATCTCTTGTGTGTCCTTGACAGATATTTTATATTCCTGATTGCCAAACTTATACACCTCTTTTACAGGAACGCCCTCTTCGTAAGGTTCAACAATCAAGTGTACCTCACCGAACTGTCCCGAACCTCCTGACTGTTTCTTGTGGCGGTAGTCAGCACGGGCCGCCTTGGTGATAGTCTCACGATAAGGGATCTTAGGCTCATCATACTGAACCATCATCTTGTCGTTGTTTTCCAAACGCCATTTCAATGTACGCAGGTGGAACTCTCCCTGACCACTGACGATCGTCTGTTTCAACTCTTTTGACTGCTCCACTATCCACGTCGGATCTTCATCATGCATACGAGTGAGCAAGGCACTCAACTTCTCGCTATCACTCTCTGTTACAGGGCGAATAGCACGGCGGTACTTAGGCTCCGGGTAGATAATGGACGGATATTGGTTCTCACAGTCTTTTGCGTTCAATGTGTTACCTGTGCGGGTATCTTTCAATTTCACAGTAGCGGCTATGTCACCCGCTGCTACTTCGTCCACCGGAATACGGATGCTACCGGCCACGCTGTACAACTGCGAGATACGCTCCTTGCTGCCGCGGTCGATATTCTGCATGTCGTCGGACGCACGTACTGTACCCTGCATGACTTTGAAATAGTTAACCTCACCGATGTGTGGCTCCACAGAAGTCTTGAAGATAAACAGCGATGTCGGAGCAGAGGCGTCTGGTGCGACTTCTTTGCCGTCTATAGTAACAGGCTTGGGTGCATCGGCTACCGATGGCGTCATCTCACCGAGGAACTCCATAAGACGGCGTACCCCCATGTCTTTAGCACCGCAAGTACACATAACGGGGTACATATCACCGCTGTCAAATACTACTTTCAAACCGCGCAATGTCTCCTCTGGACTCAATGTCCCTTCCTCAAAGAACTTCTCCATCAGTGCCTCGTCTGCCTCGGCAGCCATCTCGTGGAGTGCTGCCAACAACTCTTCCACTTTAGCATGCTCTTCCGCAGGAATGTCTTTCAATTCGGGTGCACCACCTTCGGCTTTCCATACCAACATCTTGCCCTTCAATATATCCACAACAGCATTAAAACCTGCACCTTGATTGACAGGATATTGTATCAGAACAACTTTGTTGCCGAACACCTCTTTCAGCGACTCCGCCGTGCGCTCAAAGTTCGCATTCTCGTGGTCGCACTTGTTAATAACAAACGCCACAGGTTTCTTGGCGTTCTCTGCCAAGCGGAAATTGTTCTGCGTACCAACCTCTACACCTCCGTTGGCGGTGAGGGTAATTACGGCGGTATCAACCACATGCAATGCCGTAACGGCACCACCGCAGAAATCATCTGAACCCGGGCAGTCTATGATATTCAACTTCTTACCTGCAAATTCAATGTTACAAACTGTAGAGAACACCGAGTATCCGTACTCTTTCTCTACTGGAAAATAGTCACTCACTGTGGATTGTGCCTCAATACTGCCGCGGCGCTTAATCACGCCGCTTTCAAAGAGCATGGACTCCATCAGTGTAGTCTTGCCGGAACCACTGCCACCCATTAGGGCAATGTTCTTAATCTCGTTAGCCTGATAAACTTTAGCCATAAATGTATTAGATTTTAGTAATGTATATGTTCAAAGTCAAAACGACGCAAAGGTACATATTTTTTCTCATAGACGCAAAAATATCACAGAAAAAGGGGAAAATAATACAAAGAGTACGGTCCAAATGTACTGTTCGCTCTCTTAGAGAGGTAACTTCGCGAGTGCTGCTTCCTCCTTGGCAGTCATCTGTTCCCTGCTCTCTTGAGTTTTGTCGCCTTGCCCTGTTAAGTGGAGAATGCCATGAATCAAGATGCGATACAACTCTTGCTCAAATGAAGTACCTGATGTTGCTGCATTGCTTTTGACTGTATCCAATGAGATGAATATATCTCCACTCACACAAGAGAAGGTTGAATAATCAAAAGTAATAACATCGGTGTAATAATCGTGTTGTAGAAATGTTCGATTGACAGCCAATATCTTCTCGTCGTTACAGAATATATATGTTACGTTACCTACAGCAAAACCATAGTCTGCTGCCACAGAGCGAATCCAACGACTTAACATCTCCTTGTCTATACAAGGCATAGGCACATTGACACATTCAAATGTTATCATCCGAAAAAAATATTTCCTACCATAAAGGCAACTACAATACCAATAAAATCACTTATCAAACAACAAGCTACAGCATGACGCGTTTGCTTAATTCCGACACTGCCAAAATACACGGCCAATACATAAAAAGTAGTATCTGTCGTCCCTTGTAAGATGCAACATACACGTCCAACCAACGAGTCTGCACCATAGGTGGTCATCGCCTCTATCATCAATCCCCTAGCGCCACTACCGGATAAAGGTTTCATCAAAGCGGTAGGAACAGCAGCAGACAATTCCGGATTAATACCTAACCAAACAAACAAATGCCGCAGACCTTGTTCTACCAATTCCATAGCCCCACTGGCCCGGAACATTCCAACAGCAACCAATATGGCAATTAGATAAGGAATAATGCTTATAGCTGTCTTAAAGCCTCCTTTTGCTCCGTCAATAAAAGTATCATATACATTGATATGTTTGATGGAGGCCTGAATAATAAACCAACAGATAATCCCTAATAGTAAAATGGCAGCAATTAGCGCGGATAATGCACTCAACGTGGACTCTGGAATAAGATGCGCTACATATAATAAACCTCCAATTAACGTGGTTAGTACAATGATAGTACCTAATATCACCTTATCCCATATACGGATATGTTGGGCTATACAACACGCGATGAGACCACCTAATGTGGAAAAATAGGTAGCTATCATCAAGGGTAGAAATACATCAGCAGGATTGGCAGCTCCTAATTGAGCACGATAGGCCATAATTGTCGTAGGTATTAGGGTTAGTCCACTTGCACCCAATACTACGAACATGATCATGGCGTTACTTGCTCTTGTCTTGTCAGTATTTAACTCTTGCAACTCTCCCATAGCCTTTAATCCCATAGGGGTTGCAGCATTATCCAAACCTAACATGTTAGCAGAGATGTTCATAAACATAGTGCCAAAAACAGGGTGCTTCTTGGGTATCTCAGGAAAGATACGGCTGAAAAATGGTGTGACGCCCTTTGATAATGTTGCTACGGCTCCTCCTTTTTCTCCTATATTGAGAATACCCATCCATAAAGACAATACTCCGGTTAGACCTATAGAAATCTCAAAGCCATTCTTGGCGGACACAAAACTTGAGTTTAAAATAAGAGAAAACACATCGCTCTGCCCAAAACAAAAGAATTGTACACAGCCCATGATGACCGCCAATACAATAAGACCTATCCAGATGTAGTTTAATACCATAGTAGGAGCAACGTTTAACGTTGCAAAGATAGACAATTATTTGCATCCACACAAATACTACCTGTGATTGAAAAAGAGGTACTACTTGTGTATTCTGTGAAATAGTTGTACCTTTGTGCGCCTTATGAATTTGAAAAACCGCTTATATCAGATATGTACGTGGATGATACATGTACTGATTGCCAGGAACACTGGTGGTGAGAACATCCATTCTCCTTATCTCTTTGAATGGGTGCGAATGGTAATGTATGATACGCATACATATTATGCTTGGTCAGATATTGAACAGCGCAGGAGCGCTATGTTGTGTGATCCAAAAGTATTAACGTACGTGGATTATGGTAGTGGCAATCGTACACACACTGTGACTTCACAACGAACAGTACAAGACATCGCACACATCAGCCTGGAACCTCCTGTTTATGCTCAATTGCTATTTCGATTAGTCAATTGGATGGGGCACCAGGCACATGAGCAACACAAGGTCCCTCTACATATTATTGAACTTGGTACGAGCCTTGGCATAACAACAGCATATCTGGCAAGCGCAGATAGTCGCAATCAGGTTACAACTTTTGAGGGATGTCACGATGTAGCAAAAGAGGCGTATGCGAATTGGAGTAAACTGCAGTTGTATAATATCCGATGTGTCGAGGGAGATATCAATACAACGCTTTGTGACAACTTGCCCGCTGTAGTGGACCTTGCTTTTATAGATGCAAACCATACTTATGAGGCAACAATGAAGTATTTTGATACGATACGACAACACATACATCCTAAAAGCGTGGTTGTGATAGATGACATATATCATAGTCCGGAAATGAGACGAGCATGGTGCGAGATATGTAGATGTAGCATCGTTACAACCACAATGGATATGTGGAAAATGGGAATAGTATTTTTCGATACGAATTATTTACATAAACATTATAAATTACGCTTATGAAAATCTACACAAAAACCGGTGATAAGGGGCAGACCTCTTTAGCCACAGGAAAAAGAGTTAGTAAATCATGTTTACAACTTGAAGCGTATGGTACAGCCGATGAACTGAACAGTTTCTTTGGCTTGTTGCGTAGCGGGGTTACAAAAAACTCTCATGTGTGGGCAAAGGATGTGAATATTAACTTACGATGGATCCAAAATAGGTTATTTGACATTGGAGCCATACTTGCAGGATCTGACCTATCTTTCTCTATCGAGTATGTAGAGCAACTCGAAAAGTGGATAGACGAGATGCAGACAGAACTACCTACAGTACGAGCATTTATCCTACCTGCTGGTAGCGAGAGTATGGCACGATGCCATGTCTGCCGCACTATAGCGCGACGCTTGGAACGTAATATAATCCGATTGATAGAGTCAGATGAAAAAGAATGTCCTGAAGTGTTGTCTTTTATCAACAGACTTAGTGATTATTGCTTCGTACTGGCACGTTGGATGGGACAGAACGAACAAATAGAGATAGTGACTTGGGAAAAATAACGAAAAAGTGCAAAAAGTTTTGTGTGCTTGAAATTTTTCACTACCTTTGCGCGGAAATTTTGTAGCAGATGCGCATATGTATTGGACTCTCGAATTGGCCACAAAGATTGAAGATGCTCCTTGGCCTGCAACCAAAGAAGAGTTGTTAGACTATGCTCAACGCATAGGAGCACCAATGGAGGTTATTGAAAATCTCCAGGAGATAGAGGATGATGAGGAAGTGTTCGATTCCATTGAAGACTTGTGGCCTGATTATCCTACGAAAGATGATTTCTTCTTCGATGAAGAGGAGTATTGATTCTTTGTTGAATAGGAAAGAAGAAAAGAAATATAAAAGTGTGTGAGAAGATGTATTGTTCTATTATGTGGGTTGTTCGGCTGGGCGATAGTCATACGAGCACAATTTGATCCGCAAATAGGGCAGTATATGTTTGCGCAACCGACCTATAATCCTGCAGCGGCAGGAGACGGAGGGTTGATGAGAGTTTTTGGTAGTCATCGAATACAATTCACGGGTATTAACGATGCGCCAATGACAACTTATTTCTCATTCTCTTCACCGTTTGTGATCGGGAAGACGTGGCATGGTGCTGGTGTACGGTTCATAAATGACCAATTTGGGTTGTTCTCCAATCAGAGTTTTCACATGCAGTATGCTTATAGAATACGATTGGGAAAAGGATGGCTTAGTCTTGGAGCAGACCTCGGTTTTATTAACTTAAGTTTTGCTGTGGATAGCGTGAATTTGAGCAATATAGCACAACTCGAGGACAATGCCTACCACATGGCCACTGACGATGACGATGCGATACCAATTGCTGCGGGAAGCAGTGAAAAAGGGGTGTCGGGTATGGGATTTGACCTGGGATTAGGAGTGTATTATGCAATGCCAACATGGTGGGTTGGAGTTAGTTACGGACACGTTACTCAACCTAAACTCAAATGGAGCGATAGAACGGAGATCGGGGTGCGAGGGACAATGTATGTGGCAGGTGGATACAACTGGAAACTGCGAAATGAACAATGGGTGCTTATGCCGAGTGCCATGGTGCAGACAGATTTTCGCTCATGGGACGTTAATCTGACTATGCTGGCACAACTGCAAGGACGATATCGATTTGGGTTAGGATATCGGATAGCAGGGAGTGTAAATATAATATTGGGGGTGGATATTATTAATGGTTTACAACTTGGGTACACGTATGAATTACCGGCAAATGGGTTAATACGTGAGACGTATGGTTCGCATGAAATATACTTGGCATATGGGTTCAATATTTTGAAGCCAAAACGAACCAATAAGTACAAGAGTGTTAGATATTTATGAAATTATTATAAAGTACAAACATAATATGAAGGTAACAAAAGTATTGCCAATTCTAACGTTAACAATCGGTCTGATGGCTTGTAACAAACCTGCAGGAGAACTGGTTGGCGCTGTTAAAGGAACATCTTTCAAAGAGGCCAATCCTTATGGCATGGTGTTTATACGAAAAGGATCATTTCTTATGGGGCCAAATACCCAATCAGCTATCTTTAACCAACAAGATAACAATGTCATGGTTACTGTGAATGCTTTTTGGATGGACGAAACAGAAATTACAAATAATGAGTATCATCAGTTTGTTAATTGGGTGCGTGACTCTATTGCATATACGTTATTGATAGGAGAAGATGGCATAGAGAGTGAATATGTACTGAAACCTAAGTTTGAAACAGACGAAGAAGTAGCACCAATCAATTGGAAGAAAAAGATTCCTTGGGAAAAACGTTTCATTATGGATGACCCTGTTGCTGACGCACTTAACCCTATGTTTTACGATGAAGGGAAAGGATCTTTGCGCACCACAATGTTGCATTATAACTATACTTGGGAAAATATAGATCAGGCAAAGTTGTATAAAAACAAGTTTGATGTGGTTCGTGGTCGCTATCAAGAAGGTGCTATGGTACGTGTAGATACTTTCTGGGTAGAGGATGATGAGATATTCTCCAAGACTATTGAGCGACCCTTGCGCGAACCTAAAGACATCTTGACTAACGTTATCATATGTGTTTACCCGGATACATTGGTATGGGTGCGTGACTTCCAATACTCATACAATGACCCACTTCTGCATAGTTATTTTAGTATGCCTGGGTATGCAGAATACCCTGTTGTAGGTGTCACTTGGGAACAGGCACAGGCATTCTGCCATTGGCGTTCTCACCTGCTCGCTACAGAGGGGAAAACGTTAGCAAATGCATACCGTTTACCTACGGAGGCAGAGTGGGAGTATGCTGCACGTGGTGGCCGTAAGATGGCGATGTACCCTTGGGGAGACAAGTATGCAAGAGATGCAACTGGATGTTTCTTGGCAAACTTCAAACCTTATCGTGGAGCGTATGGCGATGACACAGGTACAACGACAATGGCTGTAGCACAATTCAGACCCAATGACTTTGGATTATTCGATATGGCCGGGAATGTGGCAGAGTGGACGTCTTCGTCTTTTTCAAGTGCAGCAAATGTGAGCGTTCATGACATGAATCCGGATTTTCCTTATATGGCACGTAAGTCTGACCCGGACATCCTTAAGCGTAAAGTGGTTAAGGGGGGCAGTTGGAAAGATGTCAGTTATTATCTGCAATGCGGTGTTCGCTCTTACGAATACCAATACGAGAGCCGTTCATATATAGGTTTCCGTTGCGTACGTTCGTATATGGGAGATTGATTATCAATACAAGAACTTATTATCAAACAAACTAATATGGCAAAAGAAGTAATGGCAGAGCAAGGTACTGCAAAACACAAACAAACAGCATGGGGCAAGTTCATGCATGCGTATGAGTCTTATAAAGGTAAGCAAGTCGTTAACTGCGTCTATTCTCTCGGTGCATCCGTGGTGATTATAGGAGCCTTGTTCAAGATAATGCACTTCCCTGGAGCAGGTCCAATCCTTATGACAGGAATGATCACAGAAGCATTCCTGTTTATGATAGGATGTTTCGAGAAGCCACATCCTGAATTCCACTGGGGGAATGTATTCCCGCAGTTACTGGAATATGGTACGAAACCGGAAATACTTGAAGCGGCTCAGGCACGCCCAAGACCATCTTTGCTTGGTGCAGGAGTGGGGGGAGACACAGTAGGAGACAAGAAACAGGCCAATGTACCCGCTTTAAGCGAACAAGATATGGAGTCACTGCGTAGTGGAATCAATGATTTAGCAAAAACGGCTGTACAACTTACCGAATTGGGGAAGGTCGCTACGGCTACTACGAAATTAAGTGAGAAAATGGAAGCTGCCAGTGAGGCTGCTGACAGGTTCTCTGTCGCTGGGAAGGCTATCAGTGAACAAGGAGAGAACTTAAGTGCAACTTACGCGCAAGTAGTTGCAGATATGCAAAAGGTTGCCACAGGTACCAAAGCATATGAACAAAAGGTAACAACAATTGCAAGTCAGCTTGCTAACCTGAATGCTATATATGAATTGCAAGTAAAGGCTGTACAAGCACAAGTAGATGCTTATCATGCACAAACGGATAAAGTGACAACTTCTTCCGCTCAGGTGGATGCTTTGACTGCAAATGTTAAGAAAATGACTGATGCTACAACAGAGGCTATCAAGAGCCAAGAAGCATATGAGGTAGGCGTTAAGAAGTTAGCAATGCAGGTTGCAGACCTAAATAAAGTATATGGTAATATGCTCAATGCTTTGGCATAACTATCCGGTCATCTTTCATTGTAAACCGTTAATAGTAATTTGACCTATGGGTGGAGCAAAAAACTGTCCGGAAACCCCGAGACAAAAAATGATCGGAATGATGTACTTAGTGCTAACCGCTATGTTAGCGCTAAATGTCAGTGCCGCTATTTTGAATGGATATACGCAGGTTGATGATAGCCTGCACTCAACAATAGAAACAACAGTCAGCAGTAATGAAAGCGTATATGCTCAGTTTGCTGCTGCTTTGGAGAAAAACCCTGATAAGACTAAAGAATGGTATGACAAAGCCATGCTTGTGAAACAGAAGTCTGATGAGTTTTACGCATATGTGCAAAACTTCAAGGATGAGATGGTTCGTATGGTAGATGGGAAAAGAGCCAAAGATGGAGCGAAAGTACGAGATATTAGCAAAAAAGATGACACGAATATCCCGCAACAATACGCTATCAACGATGGCAATGCGGCTATCTTGAAACAGAAGATTGTCGAGTACCGCAATTTCCTTGAGAATATCACAGGAGATACAAAAGCTCTTGATGCCGAATTGGAGGCTACATTCTCTATTGCCGATGGAACCAATGCAGAAGGACAAGTCGTTTCATGGGAGGATGCTATATTCCATGAGATGCCAATGTGTGCCTCGATAACAGTATTGACGAAACTGCAAAATGATATAAGGAATTGCGAAGGCAAATCCATTATGGCACTGCTTGATGCCACCGATGCGAGTGACTTGCGTGTTAATAAGTTCAATGCTTATGTCATCCCAACATCTGACTACGTAATAAAAGGAAATAAGTACACAGCACAGATTATTCTCGCTGCTATAGACTCCACACAAACTCCTGAATATATTGTTAATGGGCAGAAGATAGGCAACACAGGCGTCTATGAGATTGTAACAACATCTGTAGGGACACATAAGATAGAAGGTCAGATAGGATATCTGGATCAGCAGGGTGTAATGCAATACCTGCCGTTTGAGCGTGAATACACGGTAGGAGAACCAAGTGCTACCATATCCAATACGGATCTCAACATTATGTATCGTGGTTATGATAACCCGTTCTCAATATCTGTACCCGGAGTTAGTAGTCATAAACTGCAAGTCAAATGTGCCGGTGCCTCTGTAACGCAGAGCAAGGGAATATGGATTATCAAACCTGCCAGCGGGACTCCTGATAATCTTAAAATAGAGGTATATGCCGAAGTCAATGGCAAACAATCTCTTATGGGCTCACACATCTATCGCGTGAAGAACTTGCCTCGTCCGGATGCTTACATCGAAGTCAACGGACAATTGCTTGATGGAACAGGCATAACCCGCAAGCAACTTATTGATAAATCCAATCGCATCGTGGCTTCTTATGGTCCGGATGGATTGGTACAAGCCAAGTTTGAGATTACAGGATTTCAAGTTAAATTTCCCAACGGGCAGGCTTTTGCTGTCAAAGGAAATAAGTTCGACCAGAAAAGTCTTAAGGCAATGCAAAACCTGAAACAAGGCAATATGGTCAACGTGCAATATATTAAAGCAGTGGGACCTGATGGAAAAGAAGTACAACTTCGTGGACTACCCATCGAACTAAAATAATCAACGTACACAATTATGAAGAAAGTTTGTATTATAGCATTTGCTCTACTTGGTACTATCGTAGCAACTGCGCAACACCGTGTGAACTCGTTCTTTGATGATATGGGAATAGTGCGTCTTGAGACGCAAGAACTATCTCAGTCTGCGGACACACTTGTTAGTATCTTCCACCGAGCAGACGATGTAGTGTGGTCACGCGTAGTGTATCGTATCATAGATATGCGATTCAAACAGAACTATCAGCTTTATACACCTGTGTCACCGGAAGACCCGCAGTACAGTTCTTTGTTCAAGGTGATGCTGAATGCTATACAAGATGGGTTACCTATATACGCTAAAGCAAATGACCCGGGTGATATAAAGCCATACTTTACCAATCCTCCTATTACTCCTGATGGAATACCTAATATCCTCAACACTGACCGTGAAGGAGAACTCGGAGATGGTGACATCGCAACATCTGACTATATGTTGCTCAACTATGACTCTGTCAATCAAAAGATGACCTTTAACAACTATTCTTATAGAGGATTTGTACGTAACCAACTCAAATATATGGTACAAGAGATCATCTTTTTTGATAGACATTACTCACGTCTCTTTACCAAGATTATGGCAATTGCTCCTATGCAAACAGATAACGTGACGTACTACGATGACATGCCAATCATGGAAGCACTCTATGGGCAGATATTGTTCTGGGTTCCATTTGATGCTTTCCGACCCTATATGGCAAAACAATATATCATGCCACGTAAGAATGACACCAAACGCGTTACGTATGATGAGTTCTTTGCTAAGAAGTTATATACCTCTTATCTGGTCGGAGAGAGCAATATGTATGACCGCATGATCCCTGAATACGCAACGACTTATGAAGAGATACAAAAAGAACAGACACGTATAGAATGGGAATTGCTGAGTACGGAACAAGACCTGTGGGAGTATTAAGTATAGAATATGGTTGCCTGACTATATCATTGGGCAACCATATTCTAATTTTATATCCTTAAGTGATCTTACCGATTACGACTGCTGCCTTAACTAACAACTGACAACAAATACATAGCCTGCTAAAAATGAAACAACATCATCGTTTTTTCAATATGTACCTTACCACCACGATATCTGTCGCGTTGGTTTTGTGTTTAGTAGGACTTGAGTGTATTGTGTTGCTCTCCGCGCATAGTCTTGTTCAACATATCCGTGAGAATATAGCATTGTCTGTTGTTCTAACCGATACTGCTACTCCTGATGAGGTCGCACGGCTTGGAAAAGTGTTCGAACATGCACCTTATTGCCATGATTGTCGCTATATATCACGAGCAGAGGCTCTCCAAGAACATATCCAAAACCTTGGAGATGATCCGGAGAAGTTCCTTGGCTACAACCCTCTCACAGATGCCTATGAGTTACACCTCAATGCTTCGTATGCCCAATCGGATAGCATCGACATCATCACACAGCAACTAAATGCACTGCCGTACATAGACAAGATAATATATCAAGAAGATGTGGTGCGAATGTTAGATAGCAATATCAATGAGGTTTCTGTCATCTTGCTTGCCGTTGCCTTAGCATTGCTCATCATTGCGCTGGTACTTATTAGCAATACTATCCAACTGCAAGTTTACTCCAAGCGTTTCCTCATCAACACGATGCGACTGGTTGGAGCTACACCCTGGGTTATCAAATGGCCGTTCATACGACGTAATATACGTATGGGCATAGAGGCGGCTGTACTTGCACTGATAGTTCTTGCAGGTGTATTCTATTATTGCAAGGTGAGCATAGGCATATACCTGTTCCCTCTTACTTGGCAGAATATTACAATCATCTTGGCTGTAGTACTTGTAACAGGAGTACTGATTACTTTCTTTGCTTCGTGGGCAGCAACGAACAGATATATACGAATGAAAATAAACAAAATGTATGAAATATAATCTTCCTAAGTTCAATACTATCCTCATAGCTATCTGCCTTGTCATTATCATAATAGGTTTTGCACTTATGGTTGGAGCACCAAGCGGTGCAACAGAGTATAATCCTGATATATTCTCGTTCCGCCGTATCACGCTTGGACCTATGATATCCTTACTCGGATTTATCCTGATGATAGTTGCCATCCTATACAAACCTAAGAAGAAATGAGTTGGTGGGAAGCACTTATACTGGGGTGCATACAAGGTTTAACAGAGTTCTTACCCGTTTCCTCTTCGGGACATCTTGAAATAGGACAGGCGTTACTGGGTACAGCCGGAGAAGAGAACCTGATATTTGCGATAACGGTACATGCTGCCACTGTGCTATCGACACTTGTTGTCTTGTGGAAAGAGGTGACGGTATTACTCCGTGGCACTTTCACTACCACCCGATGGAACGCGGAGAAGAACTACGTGGCTATGATTATGGTATCCATGATACCCGTGTTCATCGTGGGAGTGTTCTTCAAAGATTATGTTGAGAACCTCTTTGGACGTGGACTCTTGCTTGTCGGTATATGCCTATGCCTTACCGCAGTTCTCCTCTATCTTAGCGAATGGCTTAGCAGACATCGCAAGACTCCGGGACATGAAGTTGGGTACAAGGACGCCATCATCATAGGATTAGCACAAGCCGTCGCTGTATTACCCGGGTTAAGTCGCAGTGGAACAACTATTGCAACAGGGCTGCTTTGTGGGGTAAAAAAGGAGAGCGTCACACAATTCTCTTTCCTCATGGTGCTTATTCCTATACTCGGAGAAGCCTTCTTGGAACTACTGGACCTGCTTCGTGGCGAAATGAACACTACACTCGGTCTGCTACCAATGCTGATAGGGTTCCTCGCTGCGTTCATCACAGGGTGCTTTGCATGCCGGTTTATGATAAATATAGTACGCAAACAGAAACTGATATATTTTGCTATTTATTGCCTATGCATAGGTGTATTTGCTATCGTGTATGGACTTTGTTGAGGGAGAGATATTGGCATTTGACAAGCCTTATCGATGGACAAGTTTTGATGTCGTGGGCAAGACACGGTGGCTAATATGTCACCAGCTGGGACTCAGAAAACTTAAGGTAGGGCATACTGGCACATTAGATCCGCTTGCCACGGGGGTTGTCGTAGTCTGCACAGGGCATAAAACAAAGCTGATAGACCAACTGCAAGCACATCGCAAAGAGTATGTGGCGACTCTGCAACTCGGAGCCACCACACCATCGTTCGACTTAGAGAAACCCATAGACCATACCTATCCGACATCACATATAACAAGACAACAGATAGATGACGTCATACCCACGTTCTTAGGCGAACAATGGCAGATACCACCGCTATTCTCAGCAGTCAAAGTGGACGGGAAAAGAGCATACCAACTGGCACGGCATGGAGAACAAATACAACTACAACCCAAATTATTAGTCATCGATGAGATAGAGATTCTCCATTTTGACCCGGTAACTATGCAACTGACTATACGTGTCGTCTGCTCTAAAGGAACATATATACGCGCACTGGCACGTGACATTGGACAACGCCTCAATAGCGGAGCACACCTGATAGC
>CAVKDW010000033.1:0-18866 GCA_963655075.1 Muribaculaceae bacterium
CAGTTGCGATGACACCTCTGCGGCAGTCATACGTGATGGGGTTTTACTCAGTAATGTCACTGCTTCGCAGCGAGTACATGAAGAGTTCGGAGGTGTTGTCCCCGAGTTAGCGAGTCGTGCTCATCAGTTGAACATCGTCCCTGTAGTAGATGCTGCATTGCGTCGTGCAGGTGTTAGTAACCATGATTTAAGTGCCATAGCCTTCACTCGAGGTCCAGGACTGTTAGGCAGCCTGTTGGTGGGCACCAGTTTTGCAAAAGGTTTAGCACTGTCGCTACACATACCACTGATAGAGGTCAATCACCTACAAGGTCATGTGTTAGCCCACTTTGTAGAGCCTTCAGCAGAACTCAAAGCCGCTACTCCGAGTATGGCGGATACTCAGATCAAGCATCCTACCTTCCCTTTTTTGTGCTTATTGGTCAGCGGAGGGAATAGTCAGATCGTGTTAGTGAAGGCATATAACCATATGGAGATCATAGGTCAGACTATAGATGATGCTGCAGGTGAGGCGTTTGATAAGTGTGCAAAGGTGATAGGGCTCCCCTACCCTGGTGGTCCATGGATAGACAAACTAAGCAAAGAGGGCAATCCACAAGCCTTTCAGTTCTCGAAGCCACACATTCCAGGCTACGACTACTCTTTCTCCGGTCTAAAGACTTCTTTCCTCTATTTCCTACGAGATGCGTTACATGACAACCCCGAGTTTATAGAACAACATAAGACAGACCTATGTGCATCGTTGCAGGCGACAGTCATAGATATTCTAATGAGCAAACTGAAACGTGCAGCATTGGATCTTAACATACGTCAAGTAGCAGTGGCAGGAGGTGTGAGTGCGAATAGTGCCTTGCGACAGGCTCTTGTGGATTACGGCAAGCGTTATCATTGGGATGTGTTTATCCCACCATTCTCGTTCACAACCGACAATGCAGCCATGGTATGTCAGGCAGGTTATTTCAAGTATCTCGATAAGGATTTCTGTCCTATAGACGCAGTTCCTTATGCCAAGACAACGATTTGACATCCGGGATTATAAGGGCATATTGCTGTTTGTCGTGACGTTGCTCGCTGCAAACCTGTTTTGGAAATCCACTATCATCGGTGATGACAGTGGAGAGTGTGTCAAGTGGTTCGGTTGGGACATCACGGCACCCTTTACTCTCCTATCGTCGCATATATCACGTGTAGTGTATTGGCTTGTCCACTTAACGCGAGATAATGCTGTGTTGAACGGGACTTGCATTACCTATACGGGTACTCAAACAGGGATATGTATCGTATGGAGTTGTACGGCACTGAAGCAGTCTTTTATCTGGATATGCATCATGATAACCGCTATCGGTCCATGGATGAAGAAACTATGGTTTATCCCCTTGGGGCTCGTTTGCACATACCTATTCAATATACTTCGCATATTGTTTATTGCATTAGCTATGGAGCACCACCCCGATTCGTTTGAGTTACTGCATGTGTATGTGTTCAAGTATCTGTTTTATGGCATGCAGTTTGTATTGTGGTTATGGTGGGAACATGGGATTGCAAAGGTACATGTTACCCCAGCGGATAATCAAGACAAGAGAATATCAGATAATTAACCCTATAAGTTTAATCCTTAGATCAAAACAACATGGAATTACCATTTGCTGAATCGTGGAAGATTAAGATGGTGGAACCCATCCGCAAGTCCACACGCGCTGAACGCGAACAATGGCTGAAAGAGGCCAAGAACAACATCTTCATGCTCCGCAGCGAGCAGGTTTACATCGATCTGAACACCGACTCCGGTACGGGTGCTATGTCCGACCGTCAGTGGGCGGCGCTGATGCTGGGCGATGAGAGTTACTCGGGCAGCCGTTCGTTCTTCGAGTTCAAAGATGTCGTTACTCGCCTGACGGGTTTCAACTATGTCATCCCTACTCACCAGGGACGCGCTGCAGAGAACGTGCTGTTCTCGTACCTGGTCAAACCGGGTCAGATAGTGCCAGGCAACGCTCATTTCGACACCACCAAAGGACATATCGAGTCACGCAAGGCATTCGCAATAGACGTGACAGTGGATGAGGCAAAAGATACGCAGAAAGAGGCACCGTTCAAAGGCAATGTCAGTCTGGAGAAACTGGAGAAAGTGCTGAAAGAGAACCCGGGTAACGTGCCGTTCTTCGTGCTGACCGTCACCAACAACACCGTTGGCGGACAACCTGTGTCAATGCAGAATATCCGCGAGACGGCAGCACTATGCCACAAGTACGGTGTGCCGGTAAACATGGACTCCGCACGCTTCGCCGAGAATGCCTACTTCATCAAGACGCGCGAGCAGGGCTATGCCGACAAGACCATCAAAGAGATAGCACGCGAGATGTTCTCGTATGTGGACAGCATGACGATGTCCGCCAAGAAAGACGGTCTGGTGAATATGGGAGGCTTCATCGCCACGAACAAAGAGGACTGGTACGAGGGCTGCAAGCAGTTCTGCATACCTTTCGAGGGCTTCATCACCTACGGCGGTATGAACGGTCGCGACATGGCAGCACTGGCTGTAGGTCTGGAGGAGAACACCGAGTTCGACATGCTGGAGACACGTATCCATCAGGTGCAGTATCTGGCGAAGAAACTGGACGAGTACGGTATCCCATACCAGCGTCCTGCCGGCGGACACGCTATCTTTGTGGACGCAGACCGCGTGCTGACGCATGTGCCGAAAGAGGAGTTCCCCGCACAGACACTGACCTGCGAACTGTATCTGGAGGCTGGTATCCGCGCCTGCGAGATAGGTTATATCCTTGCTGACCGTGACCCCGTGACACGCGAGAACCGTTTCAACGGACTGGACTTCGTGCGCCTGTGCATACCGCGCCGCGTCTATACAGACAACCACATGGACGTCATCGCGGCAGCACTGAAGAACGTCTATGACCGACGCGAGACCATCACACGAGGCCTCAAAATCACCAAAGAGGCAGCACTGATGCGCCACTTCACCATCGAACTCGAACGTCTATAGTTAGAATGTAGTAATAAAAGCAGAGTGCCGCCAACGCAGCACTCTGCTTTTATTCTCCATGCTACCAAGAAAAAGTTCGCAGCAGTCTATGCCTGATTGCCTTTTCTGTCTTCACAAATGAGCCTCAGCAATGCAGGCACGGCATCGGCTTGAGGGATATTCTTGAGCACACACTCTTTGCCTCGATAGAGACTGATGCGTTCACGTCCTGCCCCGACATACCCATAATCGGCATCCGCCATCTCACCGGGACCGTTCACGATACAACCCATCACACCTATCTTAAGACCTTGTATAGGTTCTCCGGTGCACGGGTCTTTCAACTCATTCACGGCTGCCTTCACTTCTGTTATCGTCCTCTCAAGGTCAAAAAGCGTGCGACCACAGCCCGGACAAGAGATATATTCCGTCTTGTATATACGCACGCGAGCCGCCTGTAGGATATCTTTGCTCAGCCGCTCCAACTGCTCCTGCGAGAAACTCGGGTTATGCAGCACCAACTCCGTACAATCACAGTCCCATAACAACCGCCCGCACTCCGCAGCAGCATGCAACTGAAACAACGCCCAATCAGTATCCTCATTGGAGTAATACACTACCCCATCCTCCACAGCCGTCTGGGTGCTCTCAGCATATCGGATACTCCCCGACACCGCGAAATAGTCAACTAACGCACGAGCTACAGGTATCTCCTCCTCAGGAGCCTCACTCAAACTGACACGCACAGTATCGCCTATACCATCGGCCAACAACGCACCCATACCTACAGCCGACTTGATACGTCCGTCTTCCCCCTCTCCGGCCTCTGTCACTCCTAAATGCAACGGATACATCATACCCTCTTTATCCATCGTCTGTACCAATAGACGCACCGTATCCACCATGATACGGGTATTACTTGCTTTGACTGAGATGACTATGTCACCGAAGTCCTCACTCACCGCCACGCGCAAAAACTCCATCACACTCTCGACCATGCCGGCGGGCGTGTCGCCATAACGAGACATGATACGGTCACTCAGACTACCATGATTGACACCAAGACGAATGGCTGTATGATGTTGCCTGCATATATCTATTAGGTGCGTGAAGCGTTCACGCAGATGATGCAACTCATTCTCATACGCACTGTCCGTGTAGTCTATATGCTGGAACTTACGTGCAGGGTCCACGTAGTTGCCCGGATTGATTCGTACTTTCTCTACCACCCGGGCGGCGGCGTCAGCCACATCGGCTTGGAAATGCACATCAGCAACCAAAACAGGTGCCTGCCGGGTAAGTGACAGGAGTTCGTGTATCTGCCGCAAGGACTCCACTTCGCGCAGTCCCTGCGTAGTGAAACGCACTAATTCGGCTCCGGCTGCAAAACAACGCTGTGCCTGACTGACAGAAGCCTCTATGTCGTTGGTGGAAGTGTTGGCCATCGTCTGTATGCGGATGGGATAGTCGCTACCTATAGACAAATGCCCCACTCGGGTCTGCATGGTCCTGCGACGGATATAAGAACGAGGTATATTCATTATTCTTCGAAAAAAACACTCTTCTATTTGCATGGTTCAAAGAAAAGCAGTACCTTTGCAGCCGCTTTGAGAAAAAGCGTTGAATCAGTAGCTCAGCAGGTAGAGCACATCCCTTTTAAGGATGGGGTCCTGGGTTCGAGCCCCAGCTGGTTCACAGTGAGGAGAGTACGACTCTCCTTTTTGTTTGTTACCCACTTGAGTCCGGCGAAAAGACTGCTGACCTCAAGCACATACGTACACTGCTTTCAACCACGCACTGTTTTCAAAGTGCAAAGGTACAAAAAAAAACTAGCATCTGTGCAAACAAACATGAGAGATTGCATATATAATTTCCAACCTCTCAGCCACAGCAGCACATGTGCTGATCTTGAGCAGAAGATAAGCCGATCTTGAGCAGAACATAAACCGAATAAAAACACCCCTCAATCAACCCAAAACACTCAACATCTTCCAACCTATTAACCCTTTCAACCAATTCAACTTCTCCTAAACTCCTCAACTAAACAACTGCTCTAAACTCTCAACTATCAACTATAAACTAAATTTTGCACACTTGCAAATCTTTTACTACCTTTGCAGCCTATGAGAAGAGAACGCTTTCCATTACACCCTCTCCGCTGGGTCAGTGCACTGCTTATGTTGCTCATGGTTTCTTGTGAGCCCGACACCACGTGCTACAAGGATATGGAGACATATATGGTGGTGACATTGCGCGGTTATTCCATAGGGGCTGACAACGTGCGCACCACCTACACCGCTTGGGACAGCATACAAGTGCGAGGTATAGGTGTGGATACGATACTGTATAGCCCAAGAAAGATAGAGAAACTCGCTCTCGAGTTATGCCCGGACACCACTCTTACCGCCTACCTGATGAACTACCATGGTAGTATCGATACACTATGGATAACCCACACACCTAAACTCCAGTTCGTCAGCCTCGCTTGTGGATGCTATGTAAACCATACCATAACGGGAGCACGTAGTAGTGACGCACGAATAGACAGCGTGGTGATTATCAACGCATCGGTAGAGACAGTAGCGCAAGAGAACATACGCATTTACATGCATGAATAGACTCAAAACAACCATATTACTCTGCCTGTGCTGCTTAGCGATAACAACCTATGCACGCGAGTATGCCGATACAGCCATATACCAAGGGATGAGTCTTAAGATAGACTTGGCAACACCTGTCATCGAGGCGGCACGATCGAGCGGCAAGATACAGAGTTATGAGATGGCAATGAACATACGCCTCGCCAAACGCTGGTACCCGACTCTCGAATTCGGATATGCTCTCGCCGACTGTCATGCAGATGGTGGACTGTATAACGGACAAGGCGGCTTCGGACGACTCGGACTGGATATCAGTGCACTCAAGAAAGGTGTCTCCGAGAACTGCCTGATGATTGGACTGCGTGTCGGTACCTCCTACCAGAACTACCAACTCACCAATGTCATCCTACAAAACGAATACTGGGGCAGCGCACGTCTCGACTACCCAAAACAGACACACTGGGACGCATGGGGCGAGATAGTGGCAGGATGCCAAGTGCAAGTATATAAAGGCTTCCAAATGGGATGGTATGCCCGTATGAAGATACTCTTCACACGCACAGACAAGAACGGTGGACCACTGCCGTACTACATGCCCGGCTACGGCTTCCGCAACGACACCAACTGGGGACTAAACTACTATATCGCCTACAAGTTCTGATTATAGACCTTCGCGCCTATCGAACCACGCTCTGCTACCTTACCTCGCTCCCTAAGATATCAAACACCTGATTGCCACGAAGGATATACACCTTACCATCACGCACCACCTTACGCACTTGTTCAGATGCAGCAGTACTGTTCTCAATAGCCGTAGTAGGGTCGGCAGGAGCATTCTTCACATCCATCACCAAACGCACAGACATCTCAAAATTCCCTAATGATGCGGAACGATCTTCTATACTCACTGGTGTGAACATGAAATTATGTGCATAATTATCCGACAAGTCAGCGTCTTGCAACCAATAAAAACCATCAATACCGACGTTATATACTATTTCTCCACCGTAATAGTTAGAAAAGTAAGCATATCCTGCACAAGGAAGAAATACGACACCTTTCTCCTCTAACTGAGCAAAGGCAGTTGTGTTATAGACATTGTCTTTGTACTCTTCTTCGGTAAAACTGCTCTTATTTACTAATTCTTGCACGGTAATACCGGTTGGGGCAATGAAGTCTGAAGGGAGTAGCATAAGTCCTAACAAAGTGTCGGTAGTGGTGATAGCCACTCTACCCATAGTGCAGCGGTTGTTTTGCACGAGATAACTAAACTCTGCTCGGGTTAGTGTGCTCCATGTGTTGGCAGCATAACCCATGATAGTGTTGGTCCCCCAGTCCACAAAGTTACCACTGAAGTCACTCGACGAGTGCGAACCGCTTGTGCCGAAATTGCTATTGACATTGTCGGTGCTATAACCGAAGACATCTATCGTATCGGCTAAAACACCATACCACTTTGCCGTGACATTGGCATCACCTAAAATTTCGTACTGATGCTCGGCAAAACTCCAAACGGGTGTGTCGCTCTTTACACCGGAACAACGCAGGTTGCCTTGCGAGAAATACACTTGTTTGTCTGACGAAACAGCAAACTTACCATTGATAGCACCCCTGGGTGCTGCTGCCTGAGCAGCAATAGCAGCAGTTAAGACGACTGCTAATGAGAGTAGATTCTTTGTCATATGATTCAATGTTTTTGTTGATACATTCATACACCTCTATCCATAACAACACAGACAGCCATATCTATAGCCGTCGGCATAAATATCAGTATATGTGTTTGTTATATAGTAGTAGGGGGGGGGGGGGAGGAAAAGAGAGAGAGGATATTGTACACGTTCGCAAGATAGATGTACACAAACTGGACGTACAAACGAACGCCAAAACCGACATCACGGATGATACAACTATTTGCGCTGCACGATACATAACTCAATAACTTGCCGCAAAGGTACAACTATTTTGTAAATACCGCAAACGGAAACTGATATTTTTGCTTCACACCCGCAAAAGATGTTTATCTTTACCCATATTATTGTGTTATCCATAAAAAAAGTGTACCTTTGTAGCGACAACCGAAGAGAGACTCTGGAATAGCGGGCACTAAGACATAAATGACCAATATAGCAGTCATATTAGCAGGCGGAATAGGAACTCGCATCGGAGGCGGCATCCCAAAACAACTGCTACCCCTCAGCGATGGACGTAGTATGCTCGAACACTCTATCGACGCCTTCGAAGCCGCACCGTGTATCCACAGGATAGGCATCGTGATGCACGCCGGCTATATTACTCAAGCGCAGCAACTGATACTGCGCAACACATGGCAGAAAGTGACATGGATCATCCCGGGCGGCAACGAACGTTACGAATCAAGCCTCAACGCGATACGTCACATACAGAAGACCATCGCTGACAAGATAGACAGTGCGAACATAAACATCCTGCTTCATGACGCCGCACGCCCTTTCGTCAGCCAACAGATTATCCAAGACGTCTGCAACGCCCTGCAGCAACACGAGGCAGTAACGGTTGCCCTCCCCGCAACGGACACCATCTACCAGGTCATGGGAAGCGTGTGCGCCTACGCTCATAATAACGCCAACTACACCACTGGAAACGCGGACAACGAGAACAACGAAAACGATGGAAACTACGACAACAACGTCACTGTGGACGCGGACAACGAGCACAGCGGGAACTACGCCAACAACATAGATGACTGCGTCATTACCTCTATCCCCCCTCGTCCCACACTCATGTACGCCCAGACACCACAAGCCTTCCGCCTACCCATCATCACCGAAGCCTACCGTCTCGCCCTGCAAAACACCGTAGCGAAAGCCCACACACCCACTGACCTCCCCGCCACCGACGACTGCAGCGTCCTCCACCAATACCTACCCCACATCCCCATACACATAGTCCTCGGTACCCCCACCAACCGCAAAATAACCTACAAAGAAGACTTATAAGTCTTTCATATTTGGTACCTCACAGAAAAAAGATTACCTTTGCAGCAAAATCACGAACAGATAATGTAAAGTTATTACATTTACTATTCCAGGAATTGCGGTTCGAATGCAGATATCAGCAAGACATATAGACAAACGGTCCCTATTATTGGAGCAATTAGGAGCAGTACCGGTTACGACCTCCGTATTATCTTCGCTATTGGAAGAGATTGGTCAACGAAACCATAAAATCAGTCGTATGGAACAGGCGGGCGATATTATCCGCCTCAAGCGCGGGATGTATGTAGTCTCGCCCGCTATTAGCCGCCAAGCGCTCTCCACGGAACTGATAGCCAATCACCTGTATGCGCCCTCTTATCTGTCGTGCCTCTCTGCATTGCGCTACTACGGGCTGACCCCCGAACAAGTATGCAGGACACAGTCAATGACTATCAAGCACACGAGAACTTTCCATACACCGATAGGCGAGTTCTCATATATAAATACGAATCGGGCAGCCTTCTCCGTCGGCATTACCAACAGAACCGAAAACGGTTACTCGTTCCTCATTGCCACACCGGAGAAAGCACTCTGCGACCTCATCGCCACATCTCCGCAAGTGACACTACGCTACACCACAGATGCACGACGCTACTTGGAAGAGGATATCCGATTGGATATGGTCGCATTCGCACAAATGGACAAGGCGGTATTCCTTGAGTATACAGCCGTCGGCAAAAAGACATCATCTATACAAACCCTCCTCAAACTATTGGAGCAATGAATGCTATCTACCAAAACATGCTATCTGCTTACGACCTTATAACGCACGCGCAACAGCGCAACGCCACATTCGAGGTGAACCAACAGATTGCGCTTGCAGGACTATATCTCGGCGGCTTTTTCGAGAAAGCGGCATTTTACGGTGGTACTTGTCTGCGTATCTTTCATGGGTTGCAGCGGTTTAGTGAGGATATGGATTTCTCGCTGTTAGAACCCGATGAGCATTTTGATTTTGCACAGTATTTTCAGCCTGTCATCGATGAGTTTGCTATAGTAGGGCGTCAAGTGGAGATACATAAGAAAGAGAAACGCAACTTTGGCAAAGTAGAATCAGCATTCCTCAAAGATAACACCGATGTGTATGACCTTTCTTTCCAAACAGAAAAGAGCATACGGATAAAGATAGAGGTGGACACTTGTCCGCCACTTGGATTCCAAACCGAGCAGAAATTGCTATTGCAGCCCGTATCGTTCATGACACGATGTTTCACGCTGCCCGACCTGTTTGCCGGTAAAATGCATGCGCTTGTATTCCGCGCATGGAAGAATCGGGTCAAAGGTCGTGACTGGTACGACTTTGAGTTCTATGTGCGGCATAATGTACCGCTGCACTACGAGCACTTGCAGGCACGAATGCAGCAGTTTAATGGGCTTACTATCGACCAACAGCAGTTCCTGCAACTGCTCCGTGAGCGAATCGCTACGGCAGACATACATCAAGTAAAAGCAGATGTACTGCCCTTCCTACGCAATCCGCACGAGTTAGAAATATGGACTACCGACTATTTCCTGCAATTAACTGACCACATACAATGGATATAAGAAATTGACTATAAGCATAAAACTATCATAGTGATTTAACCGTTAATCCGACCGACTGCCATTATGTACGAATTCGACTACTACATACAACAAGGAGAACCCTCTCAACGCGAACGCGCCGAGGCATGGGCTGTAGCCATCGGACTCCAAGACGTGGACGGACTCAAGACCTCGCAGTTCCTCCGCGACACCGCAAAACGGCATATAGAAGACGAGGTTAATTACGAAGAGGCAAAGCAGTTGATCAATGCCTACTATGAGACCTTGCCCATCACGGAGCATAACCAAGATACCGAGGAGGCAGACAAAGTAGCCTTACATATCACACAAATACTATCTGAGCGCACTTTCAACTTCTCACCTGCAGCATTTGCTAATCTGCATCGGCGGTTATTTACAGGAGTACTGCCGAATGCAGGTAAGTATAGAGATGTGAATATCACCAAGAAAGAGTGGGTACTGGATGGCGACACTGTGCTTTATGCCTCGTACGACTCTATTGCAGCAACACTGGCATACGACTTTGAGCAAGAGAAACAATTCTCTTACGCACGACTGCCCAAAGAGGACATGATAACTCATTTCGCAAAGTTCATCAGTGGAATATGGCAGATACACCCTTTCCGCGAAGGCAATACCCGCACCACTGCTGTCTTTGCTATCCAATATCTTCGCAAATTAGGATACAACATCACAAATACACCCTTTGCAAACAATGCCAAATACTTTCGTAATGCGTTGGTACGCGCCAACTATCAAAATTATGAAAAGGGCGTAGAAGAGACCACGCAGTTTGTGGAGTTGTTCTTCCGTAATGTATTGTTCAACGAACAAAACGAACTGAAGAAACGGTACGAACATATTCGATGGTGCGACTTATCGGCTCATGAGCATACAGATGAGCCGATAAATGAGCCGATAACCCTTGTATTGGAATACATCCATACTCACGAAGGCTGCAAACGACAACAGATAGCCGATGCGTTGGGTATGACACTTATCTCCACACGCCGAACCCTATCACATCTATCGGACAAAATCGAATACAGGGGAAGTAATAAAACAGGAGGATTTTATATTAAATAAACAAAACAAAACAACTGGAAAACAGAACGAACAGCAAAGACAATTAATAATATGCAAGCAATCATTTTAGCGGCAGGAATGGGCAAGCGCCTCGGCACACCCACCAACCGCAAAATAACCTACAAAGAAGACTTATAATGACAATGGCGAACATTGGGATAAAAGAATAACAATTATGGAAAACAAGCAAAAGATAATAGTAAAAGACGCTACTATACGCACATTGCATAAGGATGGTATGGATTATATCTGTATTACGGATATAGCAAGACAAAAGAATGCTGTAGAGCCCAAAGATATCGTAAAGAATTGGATGCGCTCAAAAAACACAATCGAATACTTGGGATTGTGGGAGATACTGAATAACCCCTCTTTCAAAGGGGTCGAATTCGACCCCCTTTTGAAAGAGGCAGGAAGTAATGCTTTTACATTGAGCCCGGATCATTGGGTAGAAACCACAAATGCCATAGGGATATTGATTAAGAATGGCGGCACTTTTGCACAACGAGATGTATCCTTGCCGTAGTTTTACGAGCAAAATACAATAGTTTGCAAACCATAATCAGAAAACAATAGAAATAATCAATAGCATCAATAATATGATTAACAAGAATTTCTGCATGAGTTCATATCTTGCTTTTCGATATATCGAGCGAGACGACATGGATTTTTACGAGGGACTACATCATCAAAATATTCCCCAACCATCGGATGATAAGTTAACCTATGTTCACACCGCAGCAGATATTGATACTGCTATACGGAATGTGTTCGACTCTCTCAAAGGCGAGAAATTAGGAATATGTTTGTCAGGAGGTATGGACTCTGCCATTTTAGCGTCTTACATGCGTGGGTGCGATGCATATACCTTCCGGTTTTTAGGAGGAGTGTACCAAAAAGAAGAATTAGCAAGAGCCGAATACTATGCAGACTATTACGGATTGACATTGCATTATGTGGACATTGATTGGAACACGGTAGAGCAATATCTCACCATTGTTATGCGGGCAAAAAACGCACCTGTACATTCTATAGAACCGCAACTCTATCAAGCAGCCATTCAAGCAAAAGCAGATGGCATTACACGCTTGATAGTGGGAGAGAGTAGTGACCTGCTATTTGGGGGTATGGACCAACTCCTTTCACAAGATTGGACTTTAGATGCTTTCCAAAAACGCTATACATTCTTAGACCCAACACTCGTTTTGAAAGAGCCTGTAGATATGTCTTATCTATATGAACGCTACCACCAAGGAGAGAAAATAAACTTTCTACAATTCATGGATGATGTGTTCAGTATTGAATCTTCCAGTTCGTACTATAATGCCTTTGGTGCAGCCAATATGCCCTATACCGACCCGTATGCACTATTGCGAATGGCAGAACCATTGGATTTATATCGTATTCGTCATGGCGAACCCAAATACATCATCCGCGAATTGATGCACGATAAGTATCCTGATATTCCTGTACCCAACAAAGTGCCTATGCCACGACCGGTGGACACCTATTTCAAAGATTGGCAAGGACCTACTCGTCACGAGTTTAAGCAAAACTTGGATATGTCGCAATTCACCGGCAATCAGAAGTGGCAGATGTATTGTTTGGAGCAATTTCTTAATCTCTATGAACCAGAAAATGGTAAAATTATTGGCTACACGACGGGTGTATACGACCTATTCCACATTGGACATCTTAACCTTCTACGCAAAGCCAAAGCACAATGTGATTACCTGATCGTGGGTGTTTCAACAGATGATCTGGTTGAGTATAAAGGTAAGCGGTCTGTTATTCCATTTGATGAGCGCAAACAGATAGTGGGTGCAATTCGCTATGTGGACGAGGTAGTAACACAAGAGAGTATGGATAAACTATCAGCATGGAAAAAGTATCATTTCAACGTTATGTTTGTGGGTGATGACTGGAAAGGTACTGACAAGTGGAACAAGATAGAAGCAGAGTTGGACAAAGTAGGTGTAAAGGTAGTCTATTTTCCTTATACAAAAGGCACATCCAGCACCCTAATTAACGAGACGCTTATTCGCCTCCGTAGTGAAGTAGTACAAAAATAAAAATGGAAGATTTGTCAAAATATAACCCAGAGGGTTCTACCTTGCGTAAGGCACAGTTAAGGATGCTTGAAATCCTGAAAGTAGTAGATACTATCTGCCAAGAACATCACATCGAGTATGTCTTGGACGGAGGCTCATTATTAGGGGCTGTTCGTCACAAGGGATTCATCCCATGGGATGACGATCTGGACATCACTGTTATGCACAAAGACTTTAAACGTCTCCGCAAGATCCTTCCTGAAGAGCTGCCGTCATATCTAATTTATCAAGACTATACCACAGACCCTAATTACCCCACTTTAGTAGCCAAAGTAAGAGATAAACGCTCTTACTTTTACGAGGATGAGTGGACAGACCATTTGAAAGAAAAAGGTATATTCATTGATATCATCCCTATGGAAGAGATACCAAACCTACTATGGAAAAAGAAATTAGACTATTGGTATGGGCATTGTTTGCGTGGTGTACACAATTATGCAGGTACTAAAGATAAGATATTATCTATCTCTGTATTACCATTTGTTTGGTTGCTGGTAATATCGACACGATTAGTAAACTATTTTCTCCGTACAGACCAAGTTGCCCATGTCTATGGTTGGAGAGCATACAATAGTTTCTCAAAGAAAGACCTGTATCCCATTAGGCGTATGCAATTCGAAGATATGCAAGTCTGTGTACCCAACAATCCGGATGCTGTATTAACTAAATTATTTGGCGACTACATGCAAATTCCCCCCGAAGACCAACGTGCCACGCACACCAGCCGCATTGAGTTCTATGACTAATCCGAAGGTAAGCATATTAGTTCCTATCTACGGAGTGGAACAATACATTGAGCGGTGCGCTGTAAGTCTGTTTGAACAGAGTTACGACAACATCGAGTATATATTCGTCAATGATGCTACAAAAGATAATTCAGTCACCGTACTTGAGAGAGTTATTGCTCGTTATCCTAATCGACAGTCTGCAGTTAAGATTATTCACCATCCTGTAAATAAAGGCCTGTCTGCTGCACGCAACACGGCTGTCAATACGTGTTCGGGTGCTTATCTGATTCACGTTGATTCCGACGATTACATAGCACCTGATGCCATTGAACATCTTGCATCATGCGCCACAACCAAGAAAGCAGATATTGTTCTTTTCGATACAAATATACTTACTACCAAAGGCATCATAACAAAACAAATAAACTATTCCGACAAGGTTACATACATCAAACGACTCTTACAACATACGGAGCAATGTGCCCATTGGAACAAGTTCTATCGGGGTGATTTCTATCGGCTGTCAGGTATCCAATCCTGTGAAGATATTCGTCTTGCGGAAGATTATGCTGTTACACCTCGTTTAGTTCACAACGCGCAGACTATATCCGTTCTACACGAACCACTGTATTTCTACGAAACCTGTAATCAGTCCTCTTATATTCATAATCTTACTCGTGCTGCAATAGAAAGTCATTATCGAGCCGATAAGGTGTTAGTGGATTGGTTTCGTAATGTTCCGGACGCATATCTGTACAGGGATGTGGTGGATGTACTGCCCATTCGTAGTATGGTATCGCTTATCAAAAATACAGACCTGCCCACATGGCAGGAGGTTATAGATGTGTATCGTGAATATCTCTCCCTGTCAGGACGTCAAATGACTATGGTAAATCGTATTATTTACTACTTAGTACAGAGACGACAGTGGACTACTCTCCAATGCTTCATGCGTTTGTACCACATCCTCATGCACGACAGATAATAATACGAGTATGTTTACAAGAGATAGTATCAAGCAACTAAATGCTTGAGTAGGAAATAACGTTGTACAGATATAAAAAAAGGAGAAGTAAGTGGACAACACATCTACAACTAATAAAGCGGAAAAGAAACACCAAACATTGCAGAAGCCGACTATAGATACAAAGCGAGAGAGTTGGGTTGACTGGTCAAAGGCTCTGCTAATATGGCTAATGGTTCTGGGACACGCAGGAATTAGTGATATGCCGCAAAGGATCATATACTCCTTTCACATGCCTGCGTTCTTTATGATTTCGGGCTACCTGTACAAGCCACATGGATGGCGAAAAACATTGAAGAGTTTCGGAGTCCCGGTATTGCTGTTCTCTTTAATCAATCTATGCTATGTTATTCTCAAGATGAATTATATGGGCAATGCTATTGATGCCCATGAATTGTTAAAGAAGATTATCCCCCCCCCTATACAGATGCAACTTCGGAGAAAACATCACTTTGTTCACTGGGATATGGTTTATTGTGGATCTGTTCTGTATGAGACTGCTTTTAGGTGACTTGCCTGGCTTATCGTTCTTTCGCAAATATGTTTATTGGCTAATCCCCATATTTGTGCTATATATGTCAGCAGAACCTCTTTTTGAGGACTTAACACGTGAACTACATCCTTATTATGCCTATAAGGTTATTGCATGCATGCCTTTTATGATGGCTGGCTTAATACTAAAAGAGCGGGAAAATATACTGATGAACCTCTCAAAATACAACATCATATTTCTTTTTATCATTTATGTGGCACTTATCTTGGTGAATGTTAAGACAGAAATATGGGCTTATATCTTTCAGCCGTCCTACTTCTTGTGTTTTGTCTGTGCTTTGGTTGCATCATTATTGCTATTCAATGTGTGCAAGAAGTTTAGTGTGGCGAACAGAATTGCAGAAACTTTCTCTAAAGGAACATTCTTAATACTCGGCTTACATGGTATGATTATTCAAGTTAGCAACAAGATTTATGATATTGTAGGCTGGCCGCATATTGGGCTCGCAACCAGTATCATAGTTATGTTACTATGTTATTTCCCCATTAGGTTCGCATTAAGATACTGTCCTGCTATTTTAGGAAAGTCATAACCGTATGCTCTCTTATTTCATACTAAAGGCTAAATCTTATAACGAAAGACAGACAATGATACGAGTAATAACACAAGGTGGTTTAGGTAACCAGATGTTTGAATATGCATCGGCTTATGCATTAGCAAAGAGGTCGAATAGTGAATTGGTGATAGACACATCTTTCATCGATGTCTATGGTAACCGCTCTTGGTGCCGCCCATACGAACTATGTATATTTGCATTAAGCCAGAATGCCCAAGTCGTACAACATAGTCGTCTTTTGGTACGTATTCTGCCAAGAATATCACAGTACTGCCGCAAGCATAACAAGTTCCAATTAGGCAGATTTCTGTTTGATACTGAGAATTATGAAGAGAATAGGCGTTCCCTTATTCTATGCAGTTATTTCCTCTACTGCCATCTGTTTGCACCATACCGCAATGAGTTGTTACAGCAGTTCGCTTTCATTCAAGCCCCCAATGCCGCCAATAATCAGTTGATAGAGCAGATGGAGAGTTGTCAGTCGGTGTCGGTACATATTCGCCGTGGGGACTACCTCAACGAGGTAAACCAACGAATGTTCTGGACACCATCTGTGGAATGGTACCGACAAGCCATGGAACAGATAAGTACACAAGTGCCACAGCCGACATGGTACTTCTTCTCCGATGACATTGAGTGGGTGAAACAGCAGTTCGCAGATATACAGAATGCGGTCTTTGTTGACATCAATCATGGAGCAGACTCCTACAATGACATGCGACTGATGAGCAAATGCAAGCATAACATCATCGCCAACAGCACCTTCAGTTGGTGGGGTGCATGGCTGAACACGAACCTCGACAAGATAGTCATCGCACCAAGTAAGTTCTTTGTTAACGAGGATTCCAATACTTGGTATAGACGCAGAATGATTCCTAATGGCTGGACTACACTGTAATCAAACAATCTCACCTATGAAACCATACGATTATCTCATAGTGGGCGCAGGCTTATTCGGAGCCACCATCGCCTATCGCGCACGCCAAGCAGGTAAGCGCATACTCGTGATAGACAAGCGCAACCACATAGGCGGCAACACCTATTGCGAAGACATCGAGGGTATCCATGTGCACAAATACGGGGCGCATATCTTCCACACGGACAACAAGGAAGTGTGGCAGTTTGTGAACTCGCTCGTGGAGTTCAACCGTTACACCAACTCGCCCATAGCCAACTACCGCGGACACCTCTACAACCTGCCGTTCAATATGAACACTTTTGCCCAAATGTGGGATGTCATCACCCCCGCCGAAGCACAAGCCAAGTTAGACGAACAGCGCACCGAAGCCCTGCAAACCCTCGGCGGACGCGAACCCGCCAACCTCGAGGAACAAGCCCTCACCTTGGTCGGGCGCGACATCTACGAACGGCTCATCAAGGGCTACACCGAGAAGCAATGGGGGCGTCCCTGCACGGACTTGCCTGCGTTCATTATCCGTCGCCTGCCCGTGCGCATGGTCTTCGACAACAATTACTTCAACGACCCCTATCAGGGCATACCTATCGGCGGGTACAATCCACTGATAGCGAAACTGTTAGACGGCTGCGAGGTACGGCTCGGAATAGATTATTTGGAGCACAAAGCCGAATTGGACACACTCGCCGAGCGGGTGGTATATACGGGTTCGATAGATGCATACTTCGGCTATCGGCTCGGGCGGTTGGAGTACCGCACGGTACGCTTCGAGACGGAGGTATTGGACACGCCCAACTACCAAGGGAACGCCGTCGTGAACTACACCGATGCTGCCGTACCCTACACACGCATCATCGAACACAAGCACTTTGAGCAGTTCGGGCAGGCAGTGTACAACACGCCAAAGACGGTCATCTCGCGCGAGTACTCCACGGAGTGGAAACCGGGTATGGAACCATACTATCCAGTGAACGACGCCCGCAACTCATCGCTCTATGCAGCGTATGCCGCCCTCGCCGCACAGGAGAAACAGGTGCTCTTCGGCGGCCGCCTCTCCGAATACAAATACTACGACATGGACGACATCATCGCCCGTGCATTGCAGGTGGAGATATAACAGACCACGGCATTTGCTGCGGTGTGTTGGACTATACATACGACACACATCGTACAATGAGCAACCCATATATCAGCAATCAAGTAGTTAAATATGGACAGTGCACAAAGAACCATATTATTCAAACAATCACAAAAATATTTAATATAAAACATAGGTTTGGCATAGGTTTTGTACATACCACTGCGAAGCAATTTTGGTCATTATGACAACAACTACTCACATATTATTATTGGAAGACAACATCGATCTACGCTCTGTAGTGGCAGACTATTTGCATAATTGTGGCTACATAGTGGAAACTGGAGCAGATGGACAAGAAGGATGGGAACTGCTCTCCAATAAGCATTATGACATGTTACTTACGGATGTTATGATGCCTCGTATGGATGGTTGGGAGTTGGTGAAACTACTTCGCGATAGCAACAACCTTATACCTGTCATCTTTCTCACGGCTAAAGCGGATAGAGAAGATATATTGAAAGCCTACTCCCTGGGATGTGATGACTATATGATCAAACCTCTGGCTATGGATGTCCTGATAGCTAAAATCGAGGCAGTCATGCGCCGCTATCGTGCAGGAGAAAGAAACGGAGAGTACGAATTCGATTTGGCAGGCGTACACTACGATGG
>CAVKDW010000034.1:0-18843 GCA_963655075.1 Muribaculaceae bacterium
CTAAGAAGCCTAACTCCGCAATGCGTAAGGTGGCTCGTGTTCGTCTGACGAACCAGAAGGAGGTGAACGCTTACATCCCAGGCGAGGGTCATAACTTGCAGGAGCACAGTATCGTCATGGTACGTGGTGGCCGTGTGAAAGACCTCCCGGGTGTACGTTACCACATCGTTCGCGGCACACTGGATACCGCAGGAGTGGCTAACCGCTTGCAACGTCGTAGTAAGTATGGCGCTAAGCGTCCGAAAGCAAAAAAGTAAGACGCGCATCCGAAAGTTCGAAACAAATTAACTAACTAAGAGTTCCCATACTTGGGAAGATTAACAGAGGGTTGATTCGGTTGAGTAAGTCAGAGATGAAGAATTTGCCGGACAGCAAAGGAGTAAACTGGCTGAAGCGATTACAACCACAAAACAAAACAATTTAACAACAATGAGAAAAGCAAAACCAAAGAAACGTGTGATCTTGCCGGATCCGGTTTATGGTGAGGTAATGGTAGCAAAGTTTGTCAACCACCTCATGCTCGACGGTAAGAAGAACATCGCTTACAGCGTGTTCTATACCGCTCTGGAGACTGTTGGTCAAAAGATGCAGAACGAAGAGAAATCTGCATTGGAGATATGGAAACAGGCTCTGGATAACATAACTCCATTGGTGGAAGTGAAGTCGAAACGTATCGGTGGTGCTACCTTCCAGGTGCCTACAGAGATCCGTGCAGACCGCAAGGAGTCTATCTCGATGAAGAATATGATTAACTATGCTCGTAAGCGTGGTGGTCATTCGATGTCGGAGAAACTTGCTGCTGAGATCATGGATGCGTACAACAACCAAGGTGGAGCCTTCAAACGTAAGGAGGATATGCACCGTATGGCTGAAGCCAACCGTGCATTTGCACATTTCCGTTTTTAATGTCGTATAATAAATAAGGTATATAAACGACATACATGGTATTAGTTTGATTTATTAGGAAATGGCAAAACACGACTTAAAACTGAATAGGAATATCGGCATCATGGCACACATTGATGCCGGTAAGACTACTACGTCAGAGCGTATCTTGTTCTACACCGGATTGACTCACAAGATTGGTGAGGTGCATGATGGTGCGGCAACAATGGACTGGATGGAGCAGGAGCAGGAGCGTGGTATCACGATCACTTCTGCTGCTACGACCACGTACTGGACATACAACGGGGATAAGTACAAAATCAACTTGATAGACACTCCGGGGCACGTGGACTTTACTGTCGAAGTGGAGCGTTCACTGCGTATCTTGGACGGAGCCGTGATGGCACTCTGTGCCGTGGGTGGTGTACAGCCACAGTCAGAGACCGTATGGCGTCAAGCAGATAAGTACAACGTACCACGTCTGTGCTATGTGAATAAGATGGACCGTTCGGGAGCTAACTTCTTTGATGTGGTTCGCCAAATCAAAGAAGTGCTCGGCGCAACTCCTTGCCCCATTCAGATACCTATCGGATGTGAAGAGACATTCAAAGGGGTTGTTGACCTTATTAAGATGAAGGCTATCCTGTGGCACGATGAGACCATGGGGGCTGAGTACGTGGAGGACGAGATTCCTGCAAACTTGGTGGATGAGGCGAAAGAATGGCGTGATAAGATGTTGGATATCTGCGCTGAGTTCGACGACGCGCTGATGGAGAAGTACTTCTCCGCCCCTGACACTATCACGGAGGATGAGATACGCGCTGCAGTACGCAAGGGGACACTGACAATGCATATCTTCCCCGTCATCTGCGGTTCGTCATTCAAGAACAAAGGCGTGCAGACAATGCTTGATGCAGTGTGCGCATACCTGCCGAGCCCGCTGGACACCCCGGAGATTGATGGCGTTGACCCGCGCAACGATCAGGCTATCTCCCGTAAGCCAAGTGATGATGAGCCTCTGTGCGCGTTGGCATTCAAGATTGCTACTGACCCCTATGTAGGACGTCTGTGCTACTTCCGTGTGTATAGTGGCAAATTGGAGGCGGGTTCATACGTTTACAACCCGCGTTCAGGGAAGAAAGAGCGTATATCGCGTATCTTCCAGATGCACTCCAACCATCAGAACCCTGTTGACTTCATCGCTGCCGGTGATATCGGAGCAGGTGTGGGATTCAAGGATATCCGCACGGGTGATACCCTGTGCGCTGAGGAGAACCCTATCGTATTGGAGTCTATCGACTTCCCCGCACCGGTGATTGGAGTGTCGGTAGAGCCGAAGAGCCAAGCCGACTTGGATAAGTTGGGCGTAGGGCTGCAGAAACTGGCAGAAGAAGACCCGACATTCACCGTTAAGACCGATGAACAGACAGGACAAACCGTCATCTCAGGTATGGGTGAGTTGCACTTGGAGATTATTATCGACCGTCTGAAGCGTGAGTTCAAGGTAGAGTGCAACCAAGGACGTCCGCAAGTGGCATACCGAGAGGCTATCTCTCAACCGGTAGAACTGCGTGAGGTTTATAAGAAACAGTCAGGTGGTCGTGGTAAGTTCGCAGACATCATCGTCCGCGTAGAACCTGCAGACCCAGACTTCGATGGTACACTCCAGTTCGTAGATGTAGTGAAAGGCGGTAACGTACCTAAAGAATACATCCCCGCAGTTGAGAAAGGCTTCCAGGCGGCAATGAAGACCGGCGTACTGGCAGGTTATCCGCTGGATAAACTGAAAGTGACGCTGTTGGACGGTAGTTTCCACCCGGTTGACTCTGACCAACTGTCATTCGAAATATGCGCCCAGATAGCTTTCAAGAACGCTTGCGTGAAAGCAAAGCCTGTACTGATGGAGCCGATCATGAAAGTGGAGGTTGTAACCCCGGAAGAGAGTATGGGAGATGTCATCGGGGACTTGAACAAGCGCCGTGGACAGGTAGAAGGTATGGATACGGCTCGCACGGGTGCACGTATCGTGAAAGCGAAAGTGCCACTGAGCGAGATGTTCGGATATGTGACTGCATTACGTACTATCACCTCTGGTCGTGCGACAAGCAGTATGGAGTTCTCACACTACGCACCAGTGTCCAGCACTATCGCGAAAGCAGTGCTGACCGAGTGCGGAGGACGTGCAGACTTAGTGTAAGAAACTATGGTGAGGCGCCGGTCAGTTGGCTGGCACCGCACCTTAGCCAATAAAGTAAAACCGAGTGAATGTTCGAAAGGGCTGAGCAAAAGGGCTGCTCCGCACCTCAAACCTCCTCACTCACGCGTGCAAGTGCGCACGCACCCGCGTACTTTATACAATAGATGAGATGTCGGTGAGGCATACAGACTATGGTGGACATCATCAGCGATAGCGGATAGTCTATCCACAGAGTGGTCAAGATGCTTCGGTGGCGCAGTTGTGTAGAGAAGCGGAACAATAAACAGTAACCCCAAACGGCGTGAGTCATCTGAGTAAATGACTCTTTGGGTGTGCGAGCGTCATTGGAAAAGTAAAACAAACAAAACAACAAAACAAAATGAGTCAAAAAATTCGTATTAAACTCAAATCGTACGACCACAACCTCGTGGACAAGTCCGCAGAGAAGATTGTGAAGACCGTACGCGGAACAGGTGCAGTAGTCAGTGGACCAATCCCACTGCCAACACACAAGCGTATCTTTACAGTGAACCGCTCGACCTTCGTAAACAAGAAGAGCCGCGAGCAGTTCGAACTCTCGAGTTACAAGCGTCTGATAGACATCTACGGTTCCAACCAAAAGACCGTGGAGGCACTGATGAAACTGGAACTCGCCAGTGGAGTGGAAGTAGAGATTAAAGTTTAATCCTTTGTAAGTGGACAGATTTACAAAAAGCATCACTTCCCGCGGTTAGGGACCAAGTAATCTACGGGTGAAGCGGCAACCCCTCGGGCGAGAGTGAGAAGAAACAAATAACAAACAAATTAATCACAGCAAAAATGCCAGGATTATTAGGAAAGAAAATCGGAATGACATCCGTATTCGGTGCTGATGGCAAGAATATCCCATGCACCGTTATCGAGGCAGGTCCTTGCGTTGTTACGCAACTGAAGACTGTGGAAAAAGATGGCTACCAAGCCGTACAGGTGGGATTCATGCCTAAGAGCGAGAAACACACCAACAAGGCTGAGGCAGGTCATTTCAAGGCAGCCGGCGTACAACCTATGCGGCACCTCGCAGAGTTCGACGGGTTCGAACAAGAAGTCAAATTAGGCGACACACTGACTGTGGACATGTTTGAGGAGAACTCATTCGTGGACGTGATCGGCGTATCGAAAGGTAAAGGTTTCCAAGGTGTAGTAAAGCGTCACGGCTTCGGTGGAGTAGGGCAATCTACTCACGGCCAGGATGACCGTCTGCGCGCACCCGGATCGGTAGGCGCATGTGCATACCCAAGCCGTATCTTCCCGGGTACACGTATGGGAGGTCACATGGGTGCAGACCGCATCACAGTACAAAACCTTGTGGTACTAAAGGTGATACCGGAGTACAACTTGATTATGGTCAAGGGTAGTATTCCCGGAGCCAAAAATTCAATAGTTACGATTAACAAATAAGAGGTATGGAACTTAGTATTTTGAATATGGCCGGCAAAGAGACCGGCAAGAAGGTAGTACTGAATGATGCTATCTTCGCTATCGAGCCTAACGACCACGCCATCTATTTGGATGTGAAACAGTACTTGGCAAATAATCGTCAGGGAACAGCAAAGGCTAAACAACGTAGTGAGAACGCTCACTCAACCCGCAAACTCGGTCGCCAGAAAGGCGGTGGAGGAGCACGTCCGGGTGACCTGAAATCTCCGGTACGCGTAGGCGGCGGTACAATCTTTGGCCCCGTTCCACGTGATTATGGTTTCAAACTCAATAAGAAAGTTAAACAACTGGCTCGTCGTAGCGCTCTGAGTATGCGTGCAAAGAACGGACAGATCATTGTAGTGGATGCCCTGCAGTTCGAGACGCCAAAGACCAAGGCTATGATCGAGGTAATGAATAACCTGCAAGTAGCAGACAAGAAAGTGCTGTTTGTGTTGGCAGAGAACAACGCAGAGGTGCTGAAGTCCGCTCGAAATATCCAACGCACCAACGTGGTGACGGTTAACGAACTGAATACATACGCAATCATGAACTCAACGGCAGTGGTCATCGTAGAAAACGCTGTGGCTGCTATTGAGAAGACTTTTAACGCATAAGGAGGTTACAACTATGGCAATTATTCTAAAACCAATCGTCACTGAGAAGATGACCGCCGCAGGCGAAAAGTTCAACCGCTATGGTTTCCGTGTGGTACGCAACGCCAACAAGGTGCAAATCAAGAAGGCTGTTGAGGAAATGTACAATGTACAGGTAGTAGATGTCAACACTCTCGTGGTGGCTCCTAAAGTCAAACAACGCTACACCAAGAGCGGTTTGCTCCGTGGCGCACAACAGGCTTACAAGAAAGCTATCGTGACATTGAAAGAAGGTGAAACAATCGATTTTTATAGCAATATCTAAAAATGGCTGTACGTAAATTAAAACCCTCTACACCGGGGCAAAGACACAAAGTTATTGGCGCATTTGAGACAATTACCGCAAGTGCACCAGAGAAATCTCTTGTGTTCGGTAAACGCAAGACGGGTGGTCGTAACCACGTCGGTAAAGAGACCATGCGTTATATCGGAGGCGGACACAAGCAGAAGTACCGCGTAATTGACTTCAAACGTAACAAAGATGGTGTACCCGCTGTTGTAAAGACTATTGAGTATGACCCGAACCGCTCGGCTCGTATCGCACTCTTGTTCTACGCAGATGGCGAGAAACGTTACATCCTTGCACCCAACGGACTGCAAGTGGGTCAAATAGTGATGTCGGGAGAGAACGTCGCTCCTGAAGTAGGAAACGCACTCCCAATGGCAAACATCCCACTCGGAACACTGATTCACAACATCGAGATGCGTCCGGGACAGGGAGCTTCGATGGTTCGCTCGGCAGGCGTGTTTGCACAACTGTCTTCACGCGAAGATAAGTATGCAATCATCAAATTGCCTTCAGGTGAACTGCGTAAGGTGCTGGCTGCATGCAAGGCCACAATAGGTGTGGTAGGAAACAGCGACCACGCATTGGAGAAAAGTGGTAAGGCTGGACGTAGCCGCTGGTTAGGTCGCCGTCCACGTAACAGGGGTGTCGCAATGAACCCTGTAGATCACCCAATGGGTGGTGGCGAAGGCCGCGCATCAGGTGGACACCCGCGTTCACGTAAAGGATTGCTGGCTAAGGGATACAAGACTCGTCACCCGAAGAACCAGAGCAACCAATACATCATTGAGAGAAGAAAGAAATAACCTATTAAATCTTGAGAAATTATGAGTCGTTCATTGAAAAAAGGACCGTTTATCAACGTCAAGTTGGAGAACAAGGTGTTGGCTATGAATGAGTCGGGCAAGAAAGAAGTTGTCAAGACTTGGAGCCGTGCATCGATGATATCTCCGGATTTTGTAGGTCATACTATCGCAGTTCATAATGGAAATAAGTTCATACCTGTGTACATCACCGAGAATATGGTAGGTCACAAACTGGGCGAGTTCGCTCCTACACGTACCTTCCGCGGACACTCAGGAAACCGCTAATCCATTGAATCATTCAAACAACAAACTAAATTTAAGAATTCAAAATGGGTGCTAGAAAACATAATACAGCCGAAGCAATGAAAGAGGCTCGCAAGAGCCAATACTTTGCTCGGCTCAATAACGTTCCTACCTCTCCACGCAAGATGCGCCTTGTTGCTGACATGATTCGTGGAATGGAAGTGAACCGTGCACTGGGTGCGCTGCATTTCTCTACCAAAGAGGCTTCGCGTGCCCTCGAGAAACTTTTGAAGTCCGCTATCGCCAACTGGGAAACCAAGACGGGCAAAAAAGCAGACCAGGAAACTCTGTATGTAACAAACATTATGGTGGATGGAGGCATGATGCTCAAACGCCTGCTGACCGCTCCTCAAGGTCGGGGATATCGCGTGCGCAAACGCTCCAACCATATTACCGTATTTGTAGATACCAAAAATACTAACGAAGCAAAGTAATCAAAAATGGGACAGAAAATTAATCCAATTAGTAACCGCCTTGGTATAGTTCGTGGTTGGGAATCCAACTGGTATGGCGGAAAGAACTACGGAGATACCATTCTTGAGGATACCAAAATCCGCAAGTATCTGAATGCCCGCTTGGCTGAGGCAAGTATTTCGCGTATCGTTATCGAGCGTACTCTAAAACTTGTGACTGTTACTGTCTGCACTGCTCGCCCCGGTTATATCATCGGTAAGGGCGGACAAGAGGTTGACAAATTGAAAGAGGAACTGAAGAAAATCACCAAACAAGACGTCCAAATCAATATCTTCGAAGTTAAACGTCCGGAGTTAGACGCCACAATAGTGGCTACTAAAATCGCTCGCCAACTCGAAGGTAAGATTGCTTACCGCCGCGCCGTCAAGATGGCTATCGCTTCCACCATGCGTATGGGGGCCGAGGGCATCAAGATTCAGGTCAGCGGTCGTCTGAATGGCGCCGAGATGGCACGCAAGGAGATGTACAAAGAGGGACGTACCCCGCTGCATACGCTCCGCGCGGACATCGACTACTGCCACCAAGGTGCACTCACCAAGGTCGGAGTTATCGGCGTGAAGGTTTGGATCTGCCGCGGAGAAGTGTATGGCAAGAAAGACCTTGCTCCTAACTTCTCTCAGAAACAGGATGGCTCAAATCGTGGCGACCGTCGTGACCGCCGTGATGACCGCCGTGGTGGTTTCCGCAGAAACAAAAAACAATAATGTTTAACCGATTTGTAGATTACAGTTATGTTACAACCAAAGAAAACGAAATTCCGCCGTTCGCAAAAAGGCCGTATAAAAGGCAATGCACAACGCGGCCATGAGTTGGCATTCGGCTCATTCGGTATCAAATCACTTGGTACCATCTGGTTGACAGGACGTCAAATCGAAGCAGCCCGTGTTGCAGTAACACGTTACATGCAACGTCAAGGTCAAGTATGGATCAGAGTATTCCCCGATAAACCTATCACTAAGAAACCTTTGGATGTCCGTATGGGTAAAGGTAAAGGTGCTCCCGAGGGATTCGTCGTTCCATTGGAACCAGGGCGTCTCATCTTCGAAGTTGATGGTGTACCATACGAAGTAGCCAAAGAGGCACTACGTCTGGCTGCACAGAAACTTCCTATCAAAACCAAGTTTGTCGTAAGACGTGATTACGACCCAACCCAAAATGTATAAGTAGGATTATGAAAACAAGTGAAATTAATGAATTAACGACTGCTGAGATACAGGAACGTCTCGCCACAGAAAAAGAGGCTCTCGTTCGTATGAAACTGAACCACAGCATCTCTCCGCTTGACAATCCGTTGCAGATTAAGGTGGCTCGTAAAACTATCGCTCGCCTTGCAACTATGCTCCGTCAAAGAGAATTAACCAAGTAAAAACGAAAGTGAAATGGAAACAAGAAATCTAAGAAAAGAGCGTCAGGGTATTGTCGTTTCCAACAAAATGGACAAGACGATCGTCGTTGCCGTTAAATGGAAAGAGAAACACCCTATCTATGGCAAGTTTGTCAATAAGACTCGCAAGTTCCATGCTCACGACGAGAACAATGAATGTGGCATCGGCGATACCGTACGCATCATGGAAACCCGTCCTCTGAGCAAGACTGTTCGTTGGCGTTTAACTCAAATAATCGAAAGGGCTAAGTAATATGATACAGCAAGAATCAAGACTGACCGTTGCGGATAACTCGGGAGCTAAAGAGGCTCTCTGCATCCGTGTTCTCGGCGGAACCAAGAAACGCTATGCCACGCTGGGGGACACCATCGTCGTCGCTGTCAAAGGCGTAATACCTTCCTCCGACATCAAAGATGGTACCGTTAGCCGCGCAATCGTTGTTCGTGTTAAGAAAGAGGTTCGTCGTGCTGATGGTAGTTACATCCGTTTCGATGACAACGCTTGCGTTCTCATCTCTAACGCGGGTGAACTCCGCGGATCACGTATCTTCGGACCCGTAGCACGCGAGTTGCGCCAAACGAATATGAAAATAATTTCTCTGGCACCTGAAGTGCTCTAATCATCTAATTTCTAAACTAATATGGCAAAGTTACATATTAAGAAGGGTGATACCGTTTACGTAAACGCAGGTGCTTCTAAGGGCAAAACCGGCCGCGTGCTGGAAGTGCTCGTTGAGAAACAACGTGCTATCGTTGAAGGCGTAAACATGGTATCGAAAAGTACCAAACCCAGTGCTAAAAACCCACAAGGGGGGATCGTTAAACAAGAGGCTCCTATCCATATCTCTAACCTCAACCCGGTTGAGGACGGCAAACCGGTACGCGTAGGCCGTATCAGGAAAGATGGGAAACTCGTCCGTGTAAGTAAAAAATCCGGTAAAGAGATCTAACAATGAATACAGCAAGTCTAAAACAAGATTATCAGGAACGCATCGTGCCTGTCCTGATGAAAGAGTTCAACTACACTACTGTAATGCAGTGCCCGAAACTCACCAAAATCGTCCTTAACCAAGGATTGGGCGACGCTGTGGCTGACAAGAAGATTATCGATGTCGCTCAACAAGAGATGACACTTATCTCCGGTCAGAAAGCCGTTGCTACCATCTCCAAGAAGGATATCGCTAACTTCAAAGTTCGTAAGAAAATGCCTATCGGCGTGCGCGTAACACTCCGCGGCGAACGTATGTACGAATTTTTGGAACGTCTCGTACGCGTGGCTCTGCCTCGTATCCGTGACTTCAAGGGAATAAACAACAAAATGGACGGCCGCGGTAACTATACACTCGGCATCCAGGAGCAAATCATCTTCCCTGAAATCAACATTGATAATATCACCAAACTGCTCGGTATGAACATCACATTCGTCACTACCGCGCAAACCGATGAAGAGGGCTATGCTCTCCTACGCGAGTTTGGATTACCATTCAAAAAGTAATAGACTATGGCAAAAGAATCAATGAAAGCCCGCGAGGTGAAACGCGCCGCCCTTTGCGCTAAGTATGCTGCAAAACGTGCTCAACTCCTCAAGGATGGTGACTACGAAGGTCTGCAAGCACTGCCTAAAAACGCAAGCCCTGTTCGTCTGCACAACCGCTGCAAGATCACAGGACGTCCAAAAGGCTACATGCGTGCATTCGGCTTGAGCCGTATTCAATTCCGTGAGATGGCTTCTAAAGGACTCATCCCGGGAGTGAAGAAAGCAAGTTGGTAATCAATTGTTATCTAATAAGGCGCGTCTAACCCCTGACAAAACAAGCAAAAGCCAAAACGCTCAAGCCGAGGATAAGCCTGGGATAGACCGGCCTTAGTTAGGTGATGTGATGTAATAAATTATTAAATATTGTCCCGAAAGGCGGGATTAATTTAACAACAAAACAATTATGACAGATCCAATCGCAGATTATCTGACACGTCTCAGAAATGCAATCAAAGCTGGACATCGCGTTGTCGAAGTACCTGCTTCGAATCTGAAGAAAGAGATCACACGTATCTTGTTCGAGAAAGGATATATCCTCTCCTACAAGTTCGTGGAAGATGGACCTCAGGGCACTATCAAAATCGCCTTGAAGTATGATCCGGTTAACAAAGTTAACGCCATCAAGAGTTTACAACGTGTTTCTACTCCTGGTCTGCGCCAGTATGTAGGCTACCGCGAAATGCCTCGCGTCCTCAATGGACTCGGTATCGCTATCCTGTCTACTTCCAAGGGCGTCATGACCAACAAAGAAGCAGTCGGACTCAAGTTGGGCGGTGAGGTTATTTGTTATGTATATTAATGTAAGGAGGAAAGACTATGTCAAGAATCGGTAAATTACCTATCGCAATCCCTGCAGGCGTTACAGTAACTGTTAGCCCGGAAAACCTCGTTACAGTGAAAGGTCCTAAAGGGGAACTTCAACAACAAGTTGACCCTATCATCACCGTTACAATAGAAGACGGCTTTTGCCACGTTTCACGTCCTAACGACGAGAAAGAAAGCCGCGCTAAACACGGTCTCTACCGCGCCCTCATCCATAACATGGTGTTCGGCGTCAGCGAAGGATACAAGAAAATACTTGAGTTGGTCGGCGTCGGCTACCGTGTCGAACTGTTCCAACCACAAGTACTCAACTTCGCACTCGGTTATACACACCCTATCTACCTCCAACTCCCTAAGGAGATCAAGGTCGAGACAAAGGCTGAACGTAACCAAAACCCTCTCGTGATTCTCGAATCGGCTGACAAGCAACTCATTGGACAAGTATGTGCCAAGATTCGCTCCTTCCGCCGTCCTGAACCATACAAAGGCAAGGGTGTTAAGTTCCAAGGTGAAGTTATTCGTCGTAAGGCTGGTAAATCGGCTGGTAAATAATTAGAAAGGAATAAATCATGAATCAGAAAATCGCAAGAAGACTTAAAATTAAAGCCTCTATCCGTACTAAGGTGTCGGGTACTGCTGAGCGTCCGCGTCTGACCGTATTCCGTAGCAACAGCCAAATTTACGCTCAAGTCATCGATGACGAGCAAGGCAAAACCCTCGCTTCGGCATCCTCGCTCAGTATCAAAGATAAAATGACCAAAACAGAGAAAGCCGCTCAAGTAGGCAAACTCCTCGCTGAGGCTGCCAAAGCCGCAGGCATCGAGGCTGTCGTTTTCGACCGCAACGGTTACCTCTATCACGGTCGCGTTAAATCATTAGCAGACGCTGCTCGCGAAGCAGGTCTCAACTTCTAAACAACAGGACTGATATGAATCGAGTTAAAACAACACAAGACCTGGAACTCAAGGAGCGCCTCGTCGCTGTCAACCGTGTAACCAAAGTTACCAAGGGTGGACGTACATTCACATTTGCTGCCATTGTTGTCGTAGGTAATGAGGCCGGCATCGTAGGCTACGGACTGGGTAAAGCAGGCGAAGTGACCGCCGCTATTGCCAAAGGTACAGAGGCCGCAAAGAAAAACCTCATCCAAGTACCGGTGCTCAAAGGTACTGTCCCTCACGAGCAAGAGGCTAAATTCGGTGGCGCTCGCGTTTACCTGCAACCCGCTTCGCAAGGTACTGGCGTGAAGGCCGGTGGTGCTATGCGCGCCGTTCTCGAGTCTGTCGGTATCACCGATGTCCTCGCTAAGGCTAAAGGTTCTTCCAACCCTCACAACTTGGTAAAGGCTACTATCGCCGCGCTCGGCGAGATGCGTGACCCACGCACCGTCGCTCAGAACCGTGGCGTTAGTCTATCTACAGTGTTTAACGGATAAATAGTTGACTATCATGGCTAAAATTAAAATTCAGCAAGTTCGCAGCATCATCCGCTGCCCTAAAGTGCAGAAAGAAACTATGCAGGCACTCGGACTGCATAAAATCAATGCCATCGTTGAGCACGAAGCCACTCCCGCTATACTCGGGATGGTGGACAAGGTTAAACACTTGGTAAAAGTTATTGATTAATTAGTAAATATCGTAGCATTATGGAATTACATAATTTAACGCCAGCCGCTGGTTCTGTCAAGACTGCTAAGCGTATCGGACGTGGTGCCGGCTCGGGACTTGGAGGCACTTCTACCCGTGGTCATAAAGGTGCTAAATCACGTTCAGGCTATTCCAAAAAGATTGGCTTCGAAGGTGGTCAAATGCCTATGCAACGTCGTCTGCCTAAGTTCGGCTTCCAAAACATCAACCGTGTTGAGTACAAGGCTATCAACCTGTCCACTCTTCAAGCACTCGCGGATGCGAAACATCTTGAGAAGATCGGACTTATCGAACTACACGAGGCTGGTTTCATCAACAAGACTACTCTCGTTAAGATTCTTGGCAACGGTACTCTGACTGCTAAACTGACAGTAGAAGCCAACGCATTCAGCAAATCTGCTGAAGCCGCTATCACAGCCGCTGGTGGTACTATCAATAAAATCTAATCAGTATGCGTAAGTTTATTGGAACTATCAAGAACATCTGGAAAATCGAAGACCTCCGTAATCGACTGCTGACCACGTTACTCTTCGTGCTCATCTATCGTTTCGGCTCGTTCGTCGTGCTACCAGGTATAGACCCGACGGCCCTAACCGCTCTGCGCGCACAGACGGCTGGTGGCTTGATGGCTCTTCTGGATATGTTCTCTGGTGGTGCATTCTCCAATGCCTCTATATTCGCATTGGGTATCATGCCTTACATCTCCGCATCTATCGTAATACAACTGCTCACTATCGCAGTACCTTACTTCCAGAAGATGCAGAAAGAAGGAGAGTCAGGCCGCCAGAAAATGAACCAGATTACGCGCTACTTGACCGTAGCCATCCTGCTTTTCCAAGGTCCCAGTTACCTTGTCAACCTGTCGGTGCAGATGGCTCAGGCAGGTCAGGCTCTGAGTATCGGATTCAACTGGTTCACTATCTCTTCTACCATCCTGCTCTGCGCAGGCTCTATGTTCGTGATGTGGCTCGGTGAACGTATCACCGACCGTGGTATAGGTAATGGTATATCCTTTATCATCCTTATCGGTATCATCGCCCGCCTCCCCGGAGCCATCGTACAAGAGTTCTCCTCACGTCTTAATGACGCTGGTGGTGGATTGATTGTGTTCATCCTTGAAATCATCATCCTGCTCTTCGTGTTCGCTTTCGCAATCATGTTGGTACAAGGTACCCGCAAGATACCTGTACAATACGCTAAGCGAATGGTTGGTAACAAACAATATGGTGGCGTACGTCAGTATATACCATTGAAAGTCAATGCCGCAAACGTGATGCCTATCATCTTTGCTCAGGCTATCATGTTTATCCCTATCGCACTTGCAGGCTTCTCTGCTTCAGAGAGTGCCAATGCTTTCACCCGTGCGTTCATGGATAACGACGGATTTTGGTATAACCTCGTATTTGCTATATTGATTGTGGCGTTCACCTACTTCTACACAGCCATTATCATCAACCCTGTACAGATGGCAGAGAATCTGAAACTCAACAATGGCTTTATCCCTGGTGTAAAACCCGGGAAAAAGACCGCTGAGTATATCGATTCTATCATGTCGCGCATCACATTGCCGGGATCTATTCTCCTTGCAATCATCGCCATCCTGCCTGCCTTTGCACGTCTGTTCGGCGTCAGCATGGGTTTTGCACAGTTCTATGGTGGAACATCACTGCTTATCATGGTAGGTGTGATACTGGATACGCTTCAACAAATCGAGAGCCATCTTCTCATGCGCCACTATGACGGATTCTTTGAGTCCGGCATGCGCATCAAGGGACGCTCTGGTGCTATGGCATATTAACAAAATGATATACCTTAAGACAGACGAAGAAGTAGAACGTATGCGTCGCAGTAACGACCTGCTTGGACGTGCTTTGGCTGAAGTAGCCAAAGCCATCCAGCCGGGAGTTACTACCGCACAACTCGACAAGATAGCACACGACTATATCTGCGACAACGGAGGTATCCCTTCTTGTCTTGGCTACGAGGGCTATCCTGCTACCTTGTGTACCTCTGTCAATGAGCAAATCGTACACGGCATACCCTCAGACAAAGTCGTTCTCAAAGACGGTGATATGATTGATGTGGACTGTTGCGTATTGTTAGATGGCTTCCAAGCAGACTCCGCCTACACTTTCCCTGTGGGAGAAGTGGCACCGGAGACTATGCAACTCATGCGTACGACGAAAGAAGCACTCTATCTCGGCATCGCTCAGGCTGTCACCGGTCACCGTCTCGGCGACATCGGTGCGGCTATACAAACCCACTGCGAACAAGCAGGCTACTCCGTAGTCCGTGAGTTCGTGGGACATGGTATCGGACGAGAGATGCACGAGGAACCTGATGTATGCAATTATGGACGTCGTGGCAATGGTATCGTACTCAAGTCGGGTATGACACTCGCCATCGAACCCATGATCAACCTCGGCAGACGTAACGTCATCATGGAGGATAATGGTTGGACTGCACGCACTGCAGACCGCAAACCGTCAGCGCACTATGAACTGAGTGTCTGCGTGCGCAACGGCAAAGCCGATATCCTTTCTACGTTTGACTATATTCAGCAAGTCTTAGGTAATCGTTTTATTTAACTACCACACCACTATGGCAAAACAAGATTCTATCGAAGTAGATGGCACCATCACCGAGGCATTGTCCAACGCAATGTTCCGTGTGCAACTCGAGAGTGGTCATATCATCACGGCTCATATCTCTGGTAAGATGCGTATGCACTATATCAAGATACTTCCCGGTGACCGCGTAAAGGTCGAGATGAGTCCATATGACCTCACAAAAGGACGTATATCGTTCCGTTATAAATAAACTCTAAAACTCTATAGCAATGAAAGTTAGAGCATCTATCAAGAAGCGCAATGCGGATTGCAAAATAGTACGCCGCAAAGGACGCTTGTATGTAATCAACAAAAAAGAACCCAAGATGAAGATGCGTCAAGGATAAGCATCTGAGTTATGGTAATCATTAATCAAATATCCTTAAGTAAATAATTATGGCTATAAGAATTGTCGGTGTAGATCTGCCGCAAAACAAGTGCGGTGAAGTCGGATTGACTTACATCTACGGAATAGGTCGTTCAAGCGCAAAGAAGATCCTGGCAGAGGCAGGCGTTGACCCAAGCATCAAGGTGCAGGATTGGACGGATGACCAAGCAGCGAAAATCCGTGAGATCATCGGTAACAAGTACAAGGTAGAAGGTGATCTTCGTTCGGAAACATCTCTCAACATCAAACGTCTGATGGATATCGGTTGTTACCGTGGTGTTCGTCATCGTATCGGATTGCCCGTTCGTGGACAGTCAACGAAGAACAACGCTCGTACGCGCAAAGGTAAAAAGAAAACGGTTGCTAACAAGAAGAAGGCAACGAAGTAATCAACCTCTTAATATCTATCAATTATGGCAAAAAAAACTGTTGCAGCCAAGAAGCGCGTCGTAAAGGTTGACGGTGTTGGTCAACTCCACGTAATGTCTTCTTTCAACAATGTTATTGTTACTATTGCTAATGGTGATGGACAAGTCATCTCTTGGTCATCGGCTGGCAAGATGGGCTTCCGTGGCTCTAAAAAGAATACTCCCTATGCAGCACAGACTGCTGCTGAGGACTGCGCTAAGGTCGCTTACGACCTCGGTCTCCGTAAAGTAAAAGCGTATGTCAAAGGTCCTGGACAAGGCCGTGAGAGTGCTATCCGCGCTATCGCTAACGCACACATTGACGTAGTCGAGATTATCGATGTTACGCCAATGCCTCACAACGGCTGCCGTCCTCCTAAACGTCGTCGTGTATAATAATCAGTATCGTTCTTGAAACAGGCATACAAACCCCTCTTCTCGAACACAAATCATCTTAAAAACTAAAAGAATATGGCAAGATATATTGGTCCTAAATCGCGTATCGCACGTCGTTTCGGAGAACCTATCTTCGGTCCGGATAAAGTACTTGACAAGCGCAACTACGCTCCTGGACAACACGGTGTCAACCGCCGGAAAAAGAACTCTGAGTATGGTACTCAGTTAGCCGAGAAGCAAAAGGCTAAATACACCTATGGCGTTTTGGAGCGTCAATTCCGCCTCCTCTTCGCTCAGGCTTCACGTATCAAAGGTATCACAGGTGAAATCCTGCTCCAACTGCTCGAGTCACGTCTCGACAATATCGTCTATCGTCTCGGCATAGCCCCTACTCGTGCAGCCGCACGTCAGTTGGTCAGCCACTGCCACATAACGGTGGACGGAAAGGTTGTGAATATACCTTCTTACCAAGTGAAACCTGGTCAGGTAGTTGCTGTACGTGAGAAATCCAAATCACTCGAAGTTATTGCTACTTCTCTTGATGGATTCAATCACAGCAAATACAATTGGCTGGAGTGGAATGAGACTGGCAAGGCAGGGAAATATCTCAATATTCCACCACGTGAAGAGATCCCTGAGAATATCAAGGAGCAATTAATCGTCGAGTTGTACTCTAAATAATCAATGAATTCATGGCAATATTAGATTTTATTAAACCTGACAAGGTAATCATGTTGGACTCGAGCAACAACCGCGGACTATTTGAGTTCCGCCCACTCGAGCCAGGTTACGGTATCACAGTAGGGAATGCTATACGTCGAGTCCTCATAGGATCACTCGAAGGCTTCGCTATCTGCTCTATTAAGATCAATGGTATTGATCATGAATTTGCTACTATCCCTGGTGTTATAACTGATGTAACCAACCTGATTCTCAATCTCAAACAAGTACGTTTCATACGCAAAGAGGGTATGGATGCGGACGGAGAAACAATCCGTATGCACGTCAAAGGTAACAATGCTTTACTGGCAGGGGAACTTAACTCCTACTTGCAAAACTTTGACGTTCTCAACCCCGAACTGCTTCTCGCAGAGATGGATGAAACGGCTGACTTCGAGATTGAAATATCTATCAACAAGGGACGTGGATACGTATCCGCTGACGAGAACCGACACAACAATGACGCTATTGGAGTGCTCGCTATCGACAGCATATACACACCTATCCGTAATGTCAAATATAGCATCGATCCGTACCGCGTTGAACAACGTACCGACTATGAGAAACTCACGCTTGAGATTCTCACCGATGGCTCTATCACACCGAAAAATGCACTCAAAGAGGCTGCAAAGATATTGATCTTCCACTTCACTCTTTTCTCCGACGAGAAGATTATCATCGAAGACCAAGAGAAGCCGGCCAATAACAATTTCGATGAAGAGCATATTCGTATGCGTCAGTTGCTCAACCAACGTCTTGCAGACATGGACCTATCTGTACGTGCTCTCAACTGCCTCAAGGCTGCCGAAGTGGAAACACTGGCAGAACTCGTCAGATACCATCGCTCTGATTTGCTCAAGTTCCGTAACTTCGGGAAGAAATCACTTACCGAATTGGACGAACTGCTTGAACGCAACGGACTGGCTTTCGGCATGGATATTAGCAGATACAAAAACGACTAATTTACCAAATGAGAGTGAGTTGATATACAAACCCGCTCCCAACTCAAAACTAAACAACAACAATGAGACATAATAAGAAATTCAATCATCTTGGCCGCAAAGCCGCACACCGCGGAGCAATGTTGTCAAATATGGCTTGCTCGCTCATCATGCACAAGCGTATTTCCACCACGTTGGCAAAGGCTAAGGCACTACGTATCTACGTTGAGCCTATCCTGACACGTGCTAAGGAAGACACCACGGCTAACCGTCGGTTAGTCTTCAGTGAACTCAAACAGAAAGAGGTCGTAACCGAACTCTTCCAAAACGTAAGCGAGAAAATCGCTAATCGCCCGGGCGGATATACACGTATCCTACGCACGGGATTCCGTCTTGGTGATGCGGCTGAAATGTGCATCATCGAATTGGTTGATTACAACGCGAACATGCTCAAGACGGCTGCCAAACCTGCTGCTAAGAAGACGACACGTCGTGCAGGTGCCAAGAAAGCAACGAAAGCAGAAGCCCCTGCTGCTGAACCGACAGCACCCGCAGAAGAAGCTAAAGCAGAATAATTGTAGTATAACAACAGACAGAGGCTGCCTGGGGTATCCACCCCAGGCAGCCTCTGTCGTTCTGTAACATCTCCCCTGGATTTATACCGGACGCGTGGACAATATATTGCCATATACGGTATGGAAAAACATCACAGACAAGTAACAATAGTTTTGATATATCACAAAATAAACATACCTTTGCAGCATAAAAGAGTACGATTATTATGCAAGACGAGAAAATACCTCTACTGGACTGTCCTATTGATTACATACTTGGAGAAGCATCGGGTAAGATACTGAACGAGTACGGACGCTTCCCCTGTAAATTAAAATGTGGTGTATATGCTTTCATAGCACAAGGTACAGCCCATGCC
>CAVKDW010000035.1:0-18047 GCA_963655075.1 Muribaculaceae bacterium
ACCAAGGAGAGGCGGTGCAGTATATCCACTATATGCCTTATGGTGAGTTGTGGGTGAACCAGCAAGCCAATAGTTATGACGAGAGGTTCAAATTTACAGGCAAAGAGCGAGACATAGAGACAGGATATGACTATTTCGGTGCAAGATACTACTCTCCAATGATAGGATACTGGCTGTCGCCTGACCCGTTGGCAAATAAATATCCAAATATTTCGACGTATGCCTATTGTAAATGGAATCCGATAAAATATGTAGATCCTAACGGAAATGAGTTTATCAATAAACTTGCTTCTCCAATGCAAATAAGGAAAAGTACTTCCCTCTCAGAAACACAAAAATCAGATATGATAGAAACAAATACCTATTTAAACACCAATTTAATGAAACGAAATGCAATTGGTGTAGATAATGTGTTTGAGTTGTTTGCACATGGAAGTCCCCAAAGTGTTATGAATAAACTGACACACATCACAGATGCTAATCAATTAAATTCTATACTATGTGCAAGTAGCCCATATTTGAATTCCGATAACAATAACTCATCTGTATTCATTTTCTATGCCTGCAATACTGGAGCAGGTGAAAATTCTATTGCTCAACAATTTTCTATTGTGAAAGAAGTTGCTGGTTCCATTGTAATTGCTCCAACAGGTGCTGTGTCACTTGACAATAATGGAATGGAATATGTGAAAAATGGTGGAGAGTGGCGCGTCTTTGTTAATGGAGTACAAATAGATGTAATTAGCGGTGAAAAAGGAATGATGACAAAATATGTGGAAGAAAATATGTCTAATATAGACTCATTTTTGAAGAATTGTCGTCAGAAGGTTTTAGATGGAAATTAAAAGGGGAAATATGGGATATATCCGTAATATACTTTGTGCTGTTTGTATATGTGTATGTGCTAGTAACCTAATGGCACAGAAAATCTTCATCCAAGGAATTGTATATGAAAGGATAGCACCCAATAAAGTGCGCGTGACTATGCCTGATTCATACGAAGAACGGATTCGTCTATATTCAGGAGAGTTATATATTCCTGATAGTATTTCCATAAACAATGAAGTATGTTATGTTTGTGATATAGCAGACTCTTTTAGAGGTTGTGTTAATTTGAAAACAATACGTCTCCCTCATTCACTTGAAAGCATTATTTCTTTGGCATTTGCAGGATGCAGTTCTCTTCAGTCCATAGAATTGCCAGATAATATCAGTTGCATCTATGCAGAAGCATTTATTGGATGTGAATCTTTACGCTACATTAAGTTACCTATTAATTTGTGTGTAATACAAGAATCTGCTTTTGAAGGGTGTACACGCCTAAAACGCATTGATATACCTCAACAAGTTAGTCGTATAGGTGATTGTGCTTTTTGTGGATGCGATGGGTTACGCGAATTATATGTGTACTCCCCGATTCCCCCTATTTTCGATACCATTTTTATGGATTAGACAATACTATATCATTTTTTGGAGAGATAAATACATCTATATCTGTCCATGTTCCCAAAGGAAGCAAGTCGGTTTATCAACGCGAAAAAGGATGGTCTTTTTTCACAGATATAATAGATGATATAGAATGAACAACATTATCCACATATTCAAGAAGCAGTTCTGTCACTACTTGTGGGACGAGGCAGGGCAACTGATTGCCGCTATTGGCAATGAGTATTGCGGATATTATGCGTATGATGCACAAGGTAATCGGGCATACAAACTGACAGGTACGGTAGTGGCTGACAATTATCCCCATAGTGACGTGCCACGGCTAAAAAATGTTTTGTTTTCATGATATAACTTCGGACTAATAGATAGTTAAGGTATGGGTGGAGATAGCGGGATTCGAACCCGCGTCCAAACAAGGAACCAATATGCTTTCTACACGCTTATCCTGGTTTTTCTTTTCGTGTAATGACAAGACCCAAGCCACCAATCATTACCTTATCTGCTGTTATCTCACTTGTCCGTAGCAGCCCGCACAAGCCAGCCTTGATATTTCCGCACCGCTATATCCGTTAAGCCTCTTAGGCGTGGGCTCGGAGCGATGTCCCGGTTCAGCACCTTGTGTTGAAACTAAGCCAATCTACTATACTTCGATCAGGCAGCGAGAGCTACATTTGTGTTGCCAGTTAAACTGTTTGAACCCTATTAACGAGTGGTGTTCATACTCGGCGTGCTTACATACCTGCTCTACCTGCTGTCAAAACCAGATATCCCCAAGTGTGTATTCCGCTGCAAAAGTACTACTATTATGCGATATGTGCAATAATTTGTATCCTTAAAAGATGTATTACTGTACTTTGCGGTATTTCCCCTCGATGATAAGCATACCCGGCAGTATATCCCCTCCACCCGTTTTCTGGAACAGAGTGGCAGTTCGTTCTGCTCCCGGGTCGCCTTCGGTAACCGCATTGTATCGGTTATCCCATATTTTCCCTCTTACAGGTCGCAGTGATGCGATGTATTTATACGAGGTACGGTTGGTATTTGGATCGATGACTCGTTCGATGACTTGGAATTTAGAGTTTTCGTTTATTCCTTCTTTTTTCCCTATTTTTGCTGTGTATCCTGTTATACGTCCTCTTTGGTCTGTGACAATCTCGTATACAGGTGTCTTGACTTTGAAGTCTTCGTATGCGAGTTGTAGTGCTGCTATGTTTTTATCCATTGACTTAGTGCAGATCGTCTTGACGAGTTCTTCCCGTGTGTATTGTCCTTTGAGTACAGATTTGGCGTCATATTCGTATTCGTGTGCCACGTAACGCAGTGTAAAGAGTGTATTATCCCGTAGGAAAGCATTGATTTTGTTTGTGTCAATATACGGCAGTTCGGTATAGTAGTTGTTGTAGAATGTGGCTGCAATGGAGTCGTTCCATTGTAGTTGGAAGAGATATGAGTGTGTTTTGACGGTAAATCCGGTGAAGGCATCTGCTATTTCTCCTCCCACATTTGCTATATCGCTGCCAGTAGTTCCTCCCACGAGTGCATCGAAGATACTCCCCAATACAGACATGACTGCTTTGGCTACTGCTGCTTTTTCTTCTGCGGTGACGTATGTCATGTCGTTGACAAGGATGAACGTGTTGTTGATAAGTTCTTCTCCTGCATCGGACAGTGTGGCTACCCCCAATGGAGTGAGTAGTGCCGTTTTTACATCTATGTCGGAGGCATTATATTGTCCTCGCTCTTGTATGAGGTGCATATCGAATCCGTCGTATAGTGCTCCGACGGTGTCCAATATATCAAGTCCGAACCATTTGGCTACCATAAACTTGGCACACTGTGCCTCGTTGAGCAGTTGTTCGAGTGCTTTCCCGTTTCTTTCTACGTCTTGTTTAGTCAGGTTTTTCCCAAGTTGTGCTTTGATGAGTCCTGTTTGTTTGCGTTTTGCGCCTTTGATGCTATCGTTGATGATGACATTGAAATTCAGGCTATGGTCATCATATTTGTCTGGTGTTGGTATTTTTTCGAAGGCTTCGTATATATTCTGTCCGAACTGGTCTTCGGAGTGGAATACCATCATTGTTGCGAGTGCGTTACGTCTATACTTATCCAACTCGCCGTTGGTTTGTGCCACGGCGAGTTGGATAGAAAATAGTAGTAGTAACAGCAGGTATGGTTTGTGTTTCATCAGCGTAAGAAACCTATGGTAGTAGTTCTTGATTGCTGGTGTTGTCCGTAGGCTATTCCCACTTCTCTCCATGCGTTGATACGTTCTCTCTCGAGGTCTATCTGATCCTGGTACATTTTCATGACAAACTTCCAGTCATCGAGCACTTTGCCTTTTATCTCGTTGTATAGTTCCATAGCCTCTTGGTAGCATTCTGCATCCGGATATATGTTCCGCAGGTACTCTCCTGCAGCGTCAGCTCCTGTTGCGTTTTGTTGAGCAGCCCATGCTGTGCGTGCTGCTGCGAGGTTTTTCTGACATTCGTAGTCTATATACATCTGGTACACCTCTAAACCATGTTGGTTGGCCTGTGTGAAATAGTTGCATTCTGCCGGTATCGTCGCGAGTAAGAAGAGGGCCTGTGCAAAGTCTTTCATCCTTGCCAGGGTGTTTGCTTTTTCTATGATGACCGGGGCTTGTGTGTTGTAGTAGTTGATGACTTTGTTTTTGCCTTCTTCTACGAATGTTTTTAGTTGTGGTGTATTAAGATTGATATGTCTTAGTGCATCCATATAACTTTTGGCTTCTGTGGTACCTACTCCTTTGGCGGAAAGTGTTGTTGTTGCGAACACGAGTTGGTTAAGGGCATCTCCTATATAGAATGTTACGTCCATTGTCTCAGCTATTTGTGTAGGGGCTCCCGGTATGATATCTTTGGTCTGCGGGATGACAAAAGCTGTGATGAAAAACTGGTTTTGCCAGTCAGATGACGCGACTCCGTTTTGTGTGAGTAGTGCTGTAAGTTTATTGGTCATCTGTGCTTTAGCAGTAGCAGGAACAGGTTCTACCATCTCTTCCACTATTACCTGTAGTGCCATATTGGTAGTTGGTGCTGTCTGTGCGAAGGTTACTACTCCCCACATCAGTACTAATGCGTATATAGATATTTTTTTCATCTTGTTTTTCGTTTAGTGGTGATTATTTCTCTCCCAGTACTAATATAGTACGTCCTAATCCTCTATTGAGAACTTTGACGGGGATGTTGTATGGTTCTTTCTGCAGCACTTTGCGCAGTTGTCGTGCGAAACTCTCCGTATCCATGGCTGTTCCATTAGTCTTGTAGAGTGGGATGCGTACTTGTTCGTATGCTATATAGTTTTCGGATGCGCCTAACTTGGTGAAGCGTCCTTGTACTGTGTTTTGTGCCATCCAGTCATCGATAATCTCACTCAGTTCTTTGTCTTCATACTCTGTTTCGAGGTCGATACCTGCTTCATTATTTTCGAACACACGTATCTCCAGAGCCACTTCACGTCCGTTAGCAAAGAGGTCATCAAAATATGCTTGCAGTCGGTTGTTAAAGTTGTCCATGTGTGCGAGTACTGCCTCTTCGAGTAGTACAGGTGTTTCAGCGGTGAATGATGGTTTACTAACTCCTGTAGCGGCACCAATGCTCTTGCCTGTGTATGAGTCTTTCCCCTCGAGGATAAACGTAAGCGTGTTTTTAGGTCCTTGTCTTGTTACGTCCCATGTCAGTTCGAGAATGATATCGGCTTTGGCTATACGCCATAGTCGGTCGGTTGGTGATTCGGCCATTTGGTTTCCGCTCTTGCTGGCAGTGATATTGAGTTCAGCATTCTGCTGGTTGATAAGTTTGATTTGTTGTTCAAGGTCTTTGAGTGGGAATCCCCGGTCTGCCATGATATCATTTATCTTGGATATAGCCAGTTTGAGTTCCATATCATTTTGCAGTGCTTGTTGGTAGTCAGGCACTTTGACAGTAGTTCCTTGGTTGTCATACTCGGTGATATATCCATTTTGGTTGCACCACACGTCAGACGGGACAACCATGAGTGTAGGTTTCTTGGCTTGTGCTGCTGCTCCTATTGCTACACATAGTGTGAGCAGTAGTGCATAAAATCTTGTTTTCATATTTTATTCTGTTTTGAGTATATTGTCTTGTTCCAGTTTCTTTTTTAGTGCTGCTCTGTCCACGGTAACGTACACTTGTACGAGTACCTGTGTCCTTGCCCGGTGCCATTCTTCGGATAGTACACGTGTGTCGCGTATCGATGTGAAGTCGCTGTATGCGCCGTGGTCCGTGAAGAATGTATTGAAATACTCCTCATATTTTTGTTTTGCATTCACCTCTTGCAGCAAAGGCCGTAAGGAGTTTATCCGGCTGTTGTTGCTTTGTACTCCGTTGAATATCACATCATACACTGCTTGTTTCTTTGCCTCTTCGTAAGCCGTTACGGCATTGCGTGCACGTCCAAAAGCCCGGATATTGTATGTGCCGTCAAGTTCCGTGGACAGTATCTTGCTATCGTAGTTATAGTAGGCTTGTGAGGAGCGTACTCCGCATCCCATGAGTCCTATCAGAAAGAGTGGGATGAGCGTCAGCCATATTGCTAATCGTTTCATAATGGTATATGGTTATCAGGTGTATATTAAAAGCCGCTATTCAGTCCTCGTATGATTCCTGCCTGTTCGAGTGTCTTACGCAACGCGTCTTTCTGTACGGTAACGATGACACCCACTTTGTATTCTTTGCCTACGCGCACTACTTCTTGTGCGGAAGAAGTAAGGGATACGTACTTCATGTATTCACCGTTGTTATCAGAGAAGAACCGGTCGAAATACTCTTTGTACTGTAATTCTGCTCCCGGTTCGGAGGATAGAGCACGTTGTGCCACACATCCATTTGTTCCGGAGAAGCCGGTAAAGATGACCCCATGCACAGCATTTTTCTTGCACTGTGCGACCGCCATCTTGGGGTTTCGCGAGTAGCTCCATACTTTGATAAGGTAACTACCTTGTGAGCCATTGCCAGCGCACTCCAGTTCGTAGCGGAAATGGGCAGTGTCTTTGTTCATCTTCTGTTGTGTGGCACAAGAAGACAAACTGAGTGTGGCAATGAGGATACTGATAAAAAGGATAGATTTTTTCATATTCGTTATCTTTTGGTTTACTTTCGTTTTCGACCACTACATATCGTTGCGTGTTTGTTTCATCGGCAAAGGTACATAAAATATCGGAAGTACGCAACGTCTTTTGAAAATTTAATATGTTCTTATCGGCATAATGGTTGTGTGTCTGTGTTTTTATAAGGATGTCATCCTGCGGTATAGTTTATTGAATCGTAGATGGAGTAATATGGCTGCGAGTGTGAGTCCGCATATAAATCCTATCCATATACCTGATGCTCCCATGCCGAGTGGAAATGTACAAACGACGCCTACAGATAACCCAATGAGTACATAGGAGCAGAAAGCGATGAGTACCGGTACTTTGACATCTGTTATCCCTCGCAGCATGGCGGCTCCTACGTTTTGCAATCCGTCTGCGTATTGGAATAGTCCGGCAAAGATTATCAGCGTGGATGCTATATCTATGACTATCGGGTCATTGGTAAACAGCCGTGGAATATAGTCACGGAGGCTTATCATGAGTGCAGCCCCGATAGTGTTCATGAGTAATACGAGGTGTATGCTGGCGTTGCTCGCCATACGTACTGCCGTCAGGTCTCCTTTCCCCAGTTGGTGCGACACCCGGATGGTGGTCGCTGCACCAATCCCAGTAGCCAACATGAAAGTCAGGTCGGCTATTTGGTTGGCTATCTGTTGCGCAGCGAGAGCCTCTTTGCTTATCCAGCCTACAATGACAAATGCTACAGCGAAGATGATGAACTCAGTAAATGTTTGCACGCCGATAGGTACTCCAATTTTAGCGATATGTCTTACATCATGCCAGTTGGCTAACTTGATTGAGAAGAGGTGCAAGTAGTGTCTCCACTCGCGTTTGAGAGCGATAGCGACAGTGAAGCATAGTGGCATGCCGATACGCGAGATGAGTGTTGCTATGCCAGCACCAGTGGCTCCCATTGCCTCGAAGCCCCAGTGTCCGAATATGAAAACCCAGTTTAACAGGATATTCAGCAGGTTCATGACGAGTGTGATAGCCATTGCCACAATGGTGTTACCGAGTCCCTCAAGGAACTGTTTCTGCAGGCAGAAAAACAGGAATGGTACGATGGATATGACAATGAGTATGTAGTATGGTCTTGCGACACGTATGACATCCGGGTCTTGTCCCATGTAGTCAAAGAAGGGATAGAATGCACACAGAATGATCACCATAGCGATGCTAAGCAAGATCGTGAATGAGATACCGTTCTGCAAGAGTGAGGCTATACTCTTCTCATTTGTCTCGTGGTGTTCAGTGTGAGCAAGTGTGTCGCCTACGTGGAATCCGATAAGCGGTGTTATTCCCATCAGTGCCCCCATTGCAAAGACCATGACAGCGAAGAACAGTGCGTTTGCGAAACTTACTGCAGCGAGGTCAACGGTAGCATAGTGTCCTACCATTATTGAGTCAAACAGTCCTACGAGAGATGCTCCCAGTTGTGTGAGCATTACAGGAAAGGCAACCTTTAAGTTGCGTTTGTAATAGGGGAGATATTCCCTAAAGGTTTTTGTTAGTTGCATACATTATTATCGTACAACGGTGACGACCACTTTGATATGAGCGGGTCATTTCGCACGATGCCAATACACACATCTCAATATGATAAAGAGGAACTGATTGTAATGTTTGTTACTGCTCCACTCTTCTGTAACGGAGGAAGTGGCACCGAGTTACTATGCTACAAATTTTATGCCATTGCTGGCTGCTATTACAGATGAATACGTAACAGCAGGTGTATATCTGTTCGTGTGACCTTACGGTTGTGTGTGATAGCCCATTGGTGCTGGTATATGGTTTCGCTAAGGCGTAGATAGAGAGAAAACATGTTGTTGATATGGTATCGTGCATTGATATACGTTCGCAATCCAAGCCCATAGACGTTGGGTATGGAATATGCGTAGAGTATATCGTTTTCGTAGGTATAAATCCGGTTGTTCCATTGTTTAGCATCGAAGCCTTGTAGTCTCCACTGTATGATTAGCGGGAAGTGTGGCAATTGGTATTCAATATCCTGGAAGAGAGAGATTCCGTAAGTGATATTTTTGTTGTTAGCGATGTGTACGATGTTTGCTTCTGCTTGTGTGCGAAAACGCCATTGTGGTATGTTGTATATGAAATAGTATCGGAAGGCATACGTATCTTTTTGTTCCTGTCTTTTTGCCCGTATTCTCCACGTCATAGTATAGGTTTCGTTGGGTGTGTAATCTGTTTGGAGGAGTATATCTACTCCTTCCCTGAAGGCGTCTGTGTAGAAAGCAAATCTCCAATGTGGTAGTCTTTTTATCTCTGTTCCTATATAAAATCCTCTTTCGTCCCGGAGTGTACTATGTTCGGAGAAGGCATAGGAATACGGGTTATTGTAGTTGGGTGTGTAGTAGCGATAGAGGGCAACTACGGACAGGTCATTAAGGGGTGTGATACGTGCACCGAGGATAGAGGCTGTTCCCCATTGTGATCCTTGCGAAGTGGCTATCTCTCCCCACAGGTCTATCCGGTTGATATGGTATCGCGCATTGAGTCCGATGATTAGTTGTGGTGAAGGAGTGGGGAGTATGGATGATGAATATAAGTTCTCGAGTAGTGTGATGCCTATTTTGAAATGTTGGTATCGTGCTGTGATATTGGCTCCTATAACATGGTGCCATGTACTATCTTTTTGCCTCTGTATGGAGTAGAAGGTAGATATGTCAGCCCATTTGAAGCGTGTCGTTGCTCCTATACCATGGAAGGCATTGAAGCCAGTAGCAGTGGTAGAAAATTTGCGTACTCCCTCTTGTTGGTTTGTGATGGATGAGATATAACTACTTTTTCCTATATGGAACGGTGTCCCGATGACCAGTCCTTGTCCGAAAAAAGCATAGAAGTCTCCAGCAACAAGTGTGCGCAGGTATCCGAAATCTTGTAGTTGGATGAATCCTCCGTATTGCCAATCATGTATATATGTCCCTGTTGGTCGGCAGAACGTTAGTCCTGCTTGTATTCGGTTGCGGTAGTTGAAGCGGTACCGCATTTTGGCATAGAAAGGGTCGTTGGTATAGTTCTCGCAGTTGCGTGCATCGGTTCGTATGGTTATCTCATGTTTGGCATAATGGAAGACCTCACGCGGGTATAGTTTCGTTTGGTTGGTAGTTGTAGGTTGCACCACGACAAATGGTAACAGGTTCCGTATGTCATAGTCTCGTAGTTCCGGTATGAGTTGCAGTTCGTAGATGGATTGGAAGGGGTGTTTGTATTGGTAAACGAGTATAGCATCTATCTGTTCCTCGCTGAGGAAGCGCAGTTGTGATAGTTCGTCGGCAGATGTGTTATTAAGATTGATAGGGTTTGCCACTATCTCCATTAGGTCCTCTTGTATATCCTCCACAGGTATATTGCCCTCTTCGGATAATTGGCTATATATATCCGTCAATATATCCTCGATGCGTATGGTCTGTGCGGCAGCATAGCATGTGAGGAAGCATATTATGATGAGGGTAAGGGTTTGTCGCATGGTAAAATATAGGTTATACGCGCTTGACAGACAAGTCCAAGTCGCGGGTGTAGTTCAAAGTTGGTGTCAAGTGTGAATTTATCCCACGTTATTCCCAGTCCCATACATCCGACAAAGAGTTGTTGGTAGTATAGTCCTATTTTGACTGAGAGTGGTTGTATAGCCTGCCATTCGAATGCAGTTGCTATACGAAAGGTAGATCGTATGTCGTAGTCTGCTTGGGTTGTCCAATGCAGTTGTGTGACGGGTTGGTAGTCTATGCCAATGGAATAGACTGCCGGGAGTGTGCGTTGTTGCGTGTCGTTAAGTCGTATGCGTTGTCCAAAGGGATTGAAGGTGTGTACACCGAGTACGAGTCGTTGGGTGATATTGATGGTTGCTCCTACTTGTGGAATGAATGTTCCTCTGTATTTTATTTCGTCACCACAATAGATGGTGATGTAGTTTGCCTGTATGCCTAATGAGAATCGTTGGAAGGAGCGTGACAGAGTGACTCCAGCCATCATCTCTTGGTACTTTGCATATCCAAAGAAAGAGAATGCAACTCCTACATTAACGTAAGGATTGGTGTATGCTGCCTGTATAAGGGCAGTATTAAGTTCAGATAGCATATATCTGTTTTCATATTGTGCGGACAGTACGACTGCGTGCGGAACAGTGAGTGAGGCCGGGTTGTGGAAGGCAGTCCAGGTATCGGTGCGCGCTGTCTGAATGTTTGCTATAGTAGATGACGAGGGGATGACATGTGTGGTCTGTCCCCAAGAGAAGGCACTGAGGTTAAGCGCAATAACCGGTATTAGCAATGTCCGTTGCAAATCGGAGACAAAGGTAATGATTTTTGTTAGATAATCGAAAGCCCTTTTGCATATTTTGTCCTTTCTTCTTTTTTTTGTACTTTTGCAGCGCATATATGCATACGCGTAGTAGATATTGGTTTTTGAATGTGTTATTGGTAGTGGCTGCTTATGGTTACTTGGTATATAAGTTAGTCACTTTTGACGATTATGCGGGTATGGCTGCCAGTTTTCGTGCTGCCGGATGGTTAGAGTATGCTTGTTTGTTATTGGCTATTGCGTTGATGCCTGTGAACGTGTTGTGTGAGTCGTGGAAATGGCGTGTGTTGTTACGTTCAGTTGTTCCCATTAGCCTAACGGAGGCAGAGCGTCAGGTGTATTTTGGTTTTGTTGGTGCTTTTGTGACTCCATACCGTGCAGGTGACTATCCATCCCGTGTGTTGTTAATGCATGACCGCAGCGTATGGATGACGGCTATAGCATTGGGATTGGTAGGGACGTTGGCTATGTTAGTGGTAGAGATATGTTTGGGCATTCCATCGTTGATACTTTTTGCTCAATATGAGTCTGCTATGCCCCTGCATACCATGTTAGTAGTGTTAGGGGTGGTTGTTGTGTTGTTGCTATTATTACCTGTGGGGTTACGTTGTCTGATGCATATAGGGAGGAAAAATGAGCAGTTGTGTAAAATGTTCGCAGCCCTACGTCAGTTGACCTATGGTCAGTTTATGTATGTGGTTGGAGTAAGTTTAGTAAGATTTATCGTGTGGGCATTGCAGTTGTCGTTGGTTTTGTATTTTTGTGGTGTGGTGCTATCTCCTATGCAATTGCTATTATCAATACCCACGTATTATTTACTTGTAGGGGTATTGCCTTCTCTGCCGGTGGCTGATATGGCAATACGTGGTAGTATATCGATATTGGTCTTTGGTGCTTTTAGCCAGAACATAGCCGGTATAGCGATTGCAGTAGTAATTATTTGGATTGTCAACACGATATTGCCCATGTTGGTAGGTAGTGTTGTACATAAAACGTATCAACCTGTTGTGAATATCAATTAAATATCATATTCGTATGACTATTTCTTTTTCTATCAATTATCAAGCAGAGTGGGGTCAGAAGATGGCTGTTCTCTATGTTCCTGATTCGGATGTACATGTTTCCGCTTCTTTACTGACTTTGGAGTTAGAGTGTCATGGTACTGCGGACTGGTCAGCTCAAATGACTCTCAGCGATATCTATCGTTATATATCCTATTATTACGTTGTTTTGGATGCGCATGGCGTAATTCTGCGTCGTGAGTCCTCTCCTCATGTTTTTTCCTGCATGCCAGGCAATGTGGTTGTTCGTGATCGGTGGTCAGATGGTGCACATTCGTTATTTGGTTCGAAAGTATTTAAGGAGGTTTTATTTGCACATCGTCCTGCATCCAAGCCGAGTAAGACGACCGGTAATGTCTGTGTAAAAGTTGATGTACCTCGTTTGGAACGTTACCAGGTAGTCGGGATTATGGGCAATGTGGCATCATTGGGTCAATGGAACAAGAATAAGATATTGTTGTTGGATAATCAGTCTCTATCGAATGATGTGTATAATTCTGAGTGGTCTATTTCATTTCATGTTACTATAGGTCAGGTGGTAGAGTACAAGTATGTTATATTAGATAGTCGTACACATGAGATTGTGGATATCGAGTGGGGTGAGAATCGTAAGGTATGGGATGTGCATAAGGGGCGTCATTATGTTATTTCGGACTCGCCATTTCGTTACACTCAAGCCAATTGGAAGGGGGCAGGTGTAGCAGTTCCTGTTTTCTCATTGCGTTCGGAGAGGGGTTTTGGTATAGGAGAGTTTCCCGATTTGAAGTTATTGGCAGATTGGGCTGTTGCTACCGGTCAAAAGATCATACAGACTTTGCCTATTAACGATACCACGTTACAGCATAATAACAGGGATTCCTATCCCTACAATGCAGTGAGTGTTTTCGCGTTGCATCCTATCTATATCAATATCGAGGAGATGGGGACGTTGAATCCTACCCAGCAGAAACGTTATGATAAGGCGAAGGCTGTTTTTAACCAGAAGTCTATAGCGGATTATCAGTGTGTGTATGATGAGAAGATGAAGTACTTCAAAGCTTTATACAAGGCGGAGAAGGAGGTCGTTCTGGCATCGGATGCCTATAAGCAGTTTTATGCAAAGAATGCAAGTTGGTTGGTGCCGTATGCTTCTTTTATGTCGAAACGTGACAAGCATCCTAAGGATTTTTATTGCTACCTGCAGTTCCATGCCGATCGCCAATTGAGTGACGCCGTGTCTTATGCTCATGCTGTAGGCGTGGCCATCAAGGGTGATATACCTATTGGTATTTCCCCTGTTTCCGTGGATGCCACAGTGAGTCCTGAGTTGTTTAATCTAAACGCGAGTGCCGGTGCTCCGCCTGATGATTTTGATGCACGTGGTCAGAACTGGGGTTTCCCCACGTATAATTGGGATGTAATGTCGGAAGACGGTTATGATTGGTGGCGTCGTCGTTTTGGTAAGATGTCGGATTATTTTGATGCATATCGTATAGATCATATTTTAGGTTTCTTCCGTATATGGCAGATGCGTAAGAGTGATGTGTGGGGTTTGTGTGGTCATTTCTCTCCTGCGTTGCCATATAGTCTGCAGGAATTGTGGAATATGGGTGTTAAGTTGGATGAAGACAGGTTGACTCGTCCTTATATCCGTTCCAACTTCTTGGGCGATGTGTTTGGCTATGATGTGGAGTATGCGAAAGAGCATTTCTTGAATACCAATGATGGGTATGTCTATTGGTTCAAGGATGCATTTGATACCCAAGTAAAGGTCGAGTCCTATTTTGACGATGTAGTTAATAGAGATATGTTATCCGGTAAGTGCGATGTAGATAATGTGAAAAATGGTTTGTTGTACTTACATTGTGAGGTGTTGTTTGTTCGCGATCAACGTGATCCGGCATTGTTGCATCCACGTATTGCATTATATCAGTCGCACAATTATGATGAGTTATACGATGATCAGAAACAGCTATTGTCACGGATACACGATGATTATTTCTACCATCGTCATACTGATTTCTGGCGTGAGTCAGCCATGAAGAAGTTACCATCATTGATTGCTTCGACGGATATGTTATGCTGCGGTGAGGACTTAGGCATGGTTCCATCGTGTGTTCCACAGGTGATGCATACGTTGGAGATATTATCGTTGGAGATACAACGCATGCCTAAGGACTCAACGAAAATGTTTGCTCATCCTGCAGATGCTCCATACCTGAGTGTATGTACTACAGGGACTCATGATATGAACCCTCTGCGTGCGTGGTGGGAGGAGGACTATAGTGTTACACAACGCTTCTATAACGAACAGATGGGTTGGCAGGGTGTTGCACCTAAAGTGATGAGTGGTGAGATAGCCACTTTCATACTGAATCAGCATCTGTATAGTCCTGCTATGTGGGTTATCCTGCCACTGCAAGATTGGTTATCTATAGATGAGAGTGTGCGTTTAGCAGACGCTCATGCAGAGCGTATCAATTTACCTTCTGATCCCCATCATTTTTGGAACTATAGGATGCATCTCACTTTGGAGGAGTTGCTGAAAAAAGATGCGTTTAATGCTCGTGTCCGTGAGTTGACCAAAATCAGGTAGTAGAATGTAATGTGCATATCTCAAAGTCTTGGAAAGATGAATAAAGCAATAAATCATGTTTTACCGGTGGTGATGGTTCTTTGTATGGTATCCTGTGTGTACAGTGATAGTATGCGAGATACAGAGGATCGTTTGGTGGCCTATTCGGGATGGTTATACCCTCTCAGTGACAGCACAGAGGCTTGTATTATCTTTGAAAAAGACGGGACTTTCCATGAGTCGTTGCGTGAGTCTAATACGCAGGACGGAGACGTATATGGTGAGATTGATGGTAAGTGGTCTTTGGAGAAGACAAATGGCAAGTATATCATTGTGCAGTATTATGAGATGAACTCTCTGAGATGTGAAGAGGATTCTGCTTGTAGGGTAAGGGCATACTATGAGGAGCAGAATAGGTTGCGGAAGGAGTCGAAGTCAGAAGGTGTATGGTATGGTATAGGTCCTTTCTCAGGTTTTACGGAAGATGGACATATCCGGTTGCCTGACGGGAGGTTGTTTTGGTCTTGTGGAGAGGAGTATGCAGGTGATTATGATGCGAGGTATTTCGAAACGCGGCGGTAGTATGAGTTCCATGTCTGTGTATTGAAATCGGGCACAAAGATACTACACCTTGACACAGCGTTGTCAGTTTAAGGTAGTTTCGTGTCGATTAAGTTCTATTAAGTCCGATATCTTTCTTCGTTTAGGGGCTGTTTAATTAAGTTTAGAAGTTGGTTCATTAGTAGTATATAGCAGCATTTAAGTAGCATTAGGTTGTGCTATTAGCCAAGCATACATGAGAGTCATAGGCGAGTTAGACAAGACATTCCCTATCAGGGATTGCAATGGACTGTCACCTTTTAGACAATATGCATGCCGGGGCATACACACAAAAAAGGCTACCTTCTTCAGGCAGCCTTTTTATTTATGAATAGAATCTTATTCCTTATCGTTTAAACACTTTTTTATTGCATCCATGCATGCTGTTGTTTCACTCCTAGATAAAGGCAATTTAAAACCTCCATCGCCACAGTGAGTCTCGACGATTACTTTATCGTAAGATTTAACAATTCCTAGGATAACGAAAATAGCAGCTAAGATAAAACTTATCCCAAGGTATTCTTCCCAGACTACTCCCACAGTGAATGCTAATAATGCAAGAATAAAGTATACTATCGCAACATGTTTAACACGTCCAGCAAAAGAAACAGAGTTCTTTGGGATAGCAACATCGGCGGCATCGAATTTACCCTCTCTCTTGATTGTCCAAAAATTACTTCCGATGATTACTGCTCCATTGGAATAATAGATTTTTTGTTTTAGCGTTTCATTGCTTATTGCTGCTGTTTGTTCAACAGACTGTACATTCTCATTTGTTTCCATGATTGATTTGTTTGGTTTCGTAATTATTGTATTGATTTGTTGTAGTCCGTTGGTTGAGTGAGGCGCACATAAAAAAGTGGACTAAACTTTTTAATCCACATCCTAAAGGTATCGCCAAACACCTGTGTAATTGGATCTATAAAGCAAAGTCCACCCTAAACGAGTGAACGTTGTACTTCATGTCACAATTACATCTTCAAAATTGGCGATTTTATAGGATGTGTGAGATAAAGCTAACGTTTATCTTATGTGCGAATGTTTTCGTTCGATTATTTCATCATAGGCAATTGATAAGTTTAATTCTTATACAACTATTAGCGTTCTTTGCGCTAAATGGTGCTACAAAGATATCTCTTTCTATTGAGATACACAAATCTATTTTGATTTTCTGTGTTTTACATCTTCCATGGTATTTTATGCAAAGTATGGAGTTGTTGAATGTATTTAGAGTTGAATGAGCTTAAGGATGGTTGATTCACAAATGGTATCTAGTAGCATTAGGTTGTGCTATTAGCCAAGCATACATGAGAGTCATAGGCGAGTTAGACAAGACATTCCCTATCAGGGATTGCAATGGACTGTCACCTTTTAGACAATATGCATGCCGGGCATAGCAAGATAGCAGGTCGCAAAAATATACGACCTGCGATGTTCCACAACGACAATACTTTTCTCTTGCGTAATGAATACATAATCACAGGGAAGTCCCCAATTAGCAAGCGGCATTTTATCTACAAATATATACCAACAGTCTTGTTTAGGACTCATAACAGAGTCAGCCCACGTGTATATAATGCTATTCGCAGATAGTACAGCGGAAGCCATATAGATATCAACAGAGTCAGTATCATATAGCTGAAGGACCTTGTTTTTTGCATCCTCATAGGAAGTCGGCTCTTGAGGTTTGTTTGGATTACAAGACATAGCAAATACAATTGCTAATAGTGGCAGCGTCATGGCTAAAAGATGGTTTGTTTTCATTCGATAGAATTTTAAGTGGTTATCTTATTTTGTTGTAGAGATTTTAGTCATTAGGATATTTGATACTATAGACCCCATCCTTATTCTCATCATCGTTGTAAAAACAATAGCCTGCGTACGGAGTATCGGTATAGTCATTGCTCCATACTAAAATGTCGGCATCATTGTATGCGCAGAGTAGAGCATAGCCGCAATCACAAAGGATATAACTCATATTCTTACTTATTAGCCCATAAGGCGAACCGAAACGTTCCATAGTGCAATGGGTGAAGGCTTGCTTATCGGCATCGTCTTTGTGTTGCAACGTTACCTCGTACACAAACTCACGATAGACGTTCTTTTGGTTGTCTTCTTTGGTGTTGATAGCCGTGAGTTCCATGGTGTAATCGAAATCGTCTGCCCGTGCTTCATTATAAAACTCGCAAAGATATAGTTTGGTTTTGTTTCCCACTCTCATCCCGAAATCATACAGCAGAAATTCTTTGCCATTATGCAAATAGTACACCCGTTGATTGTGAATATCTTCCCGAAGTAGGGCACTAACCTGCCAATCCTGCATATCCTTCGTATAAGACTCCATAACTTTCTTGTAGGTTTTTCCGTTGATGGTAGTATCCCCTTGAATACGCAAAATGGTGGTTTGATAACGGTTCTCACCCGTATCATCATATTCACCTATTTCATTCCAACGATACCCGTCCACCAACATCGGGCGGTAGTTTTCTAAACGATTATTACACGAATATGTTAGTATGGTGAGAAACGCCAATAGAAAAAAAATATAAAACCTATTCATAATTTAGCCATTAAAGAGAGTACTTTATCAACTTATAATCCATGGTGTAATTCTTGTTAGTAGTTGAACCATAGGGCTTGTCTTCATTTTCTCGTTCCACCGGTCCCTTATTCAAATCAAAAACCTTGAGGTTGTAATACCCATCACACAATCCTCCCCAACCATATACACAATGTACAAGTTTTCTCCGTTGTGTAGATGTACTTACTAATTTTGATCCAACATAACAAGTCACAGTTCTTTCTTGATGCAACCAACCATCTATTGTCCACGCATGCCCATGTTTTTGGGAATTTTCCCCTATTCTAGTGCCAGACATAACCACTGGTAACAAATTATTTAGCATTGGCTCAATAATTTCAAGACTAACAT
>CAVKDW010000036.1:0-17851 GCA_963655075.1 Muribaculaceae bacterium
GCCGCCAGTTTCAGAACCTCGAAGATAAATTCTCCGAGGTTCTTTGTGTATATATTTGCACGCCTCGTAAAAATCAACTACCTTTGCAACCACTATAGTTGCCGGAACAATATGTATATACTCCTATGCGCTGCCATATTACCTGCTTTCTTGCTTGTAGTGTATATTTATCTGCGCGATAGATACCAACGAGAACCCATATCACAGATAATCAAAGCAGTGGCGCTGGGAGTAGCCTCGGCTGCTATCGCATATGGTCTGGAATCATCGTTGCAACTATTCGGCTGGACTATCGCAACACCACAAACCTTTGGACAAGCAGTGTGGAACGCTTTTATTGGTGCCGCAATGCCGGAAGAACTATCCAAACTGCTTATGCTCTGGCTGCTGCTGAGACATAACCCCTATTTCGATGAACGGTTTGACGGCATCGTATATGCTGTATGTGTTGGAATGGGATTTGCCGGAACAGAAAATATTCTCTATTTACTCGGAAATATCAACAACTGGGAAGAAGTCGCTATAGGACGAGCCATATTCGCTGTACCTGGACACTTTATGTTTGCAGTTACTATGGGATATACATACTCAATGATTTACTTTGGTGATATGTCATGGCGCAAACGTAGCCGTATATTCTGGGTTCCTGTACTCTTCCATGGGATATACGACTCTATCCTGTTTATGGTCAATATGGGTACCATACTGAGTACGATACTACTGCTATTATTCTATATATTCTGTTTTCTACTGTTTCGCTATGGGAGAAAACGTATACAAGAACATCTCAAACGCGATAGACAAGACCCTAATCAAGTTGCCTTCTGGCAGTAAACACGTACATAATTTATGGCCACATACCAAGAAACGATAGTAGCATTACGCAAAGGACAATATGCCCATACCTATATGCTATGTGGAGAGGAACCATACTATATAGATCTGTTGTCAGATTATATCGAAACACATGTCTTGGATGAGATGGCACGTGAGTTCGACCAGATAGTCTTCTATGGCAAAGATCTACCATCTGCTGATGTCGCACCCGTGATTAGCGCAGCAAGAGGGTTCGCTATGATGGGCGGATACAAAGTTATCATCGTTAAAGAAGCACAACACATCAAGAAATGGGAGGCTCTGTCACTCTATATGGATAATCCACAACCATCTACCATACTCGTATTCTGCTATAAGTACGGAGTGCCCGATAAACGACTCTCACTTTTCAAGTCTTGGGAGAAACATGGGGGAGTATTCATGCAGTCTGACCAACTACGAGACTATCAAGTGGAAAAATGGATACGTGACTATGTCGCACAGAAGAACCAAGAACTGCGTGCTGCTGGAGATGAAGTGCAGATAGACGAACGAGTGACAAAAATATTGGCGGACAGTATAGGTACTGACCTGACACAGATAGTCAGTGCTTTGCAAAAACTTATCGACGGACGACCACGCGGAACACAGCGCATCGATGCCGAATTAGTCGAACGAAACATAGGAATATCCAAAGACTTCAATGTGTTCGAACTACAAGAAGCCTTAATCAAAGGAGACGTACTCAAAGCAAACAGAATAACACAATACTTTGCCTCATCCAAAGACCACCCAATGAACAAAGAACTGGGCATACTATACTCTTTCTTTGCTAACTTGATGATATACCACTACCTCGCAGACAAAAGTGATAGAGCAGTAGCGGCAACACTCGGGATATCACCCTATTTCGCTAAAGACTTTGCTGCCGCTGCCAAACGCTATTCAGCAGGCAAGACATTCGCAATCATAGGATATTTTAGAGATACAGACGCAAGACTCAAAGGCATCAATAACCCGAGTGCAAAAGAAGAAGATCTCTGGAAAGAACTGATGTACAAAATACTGCACTAACAAAAATAGTGAACACTTGCACAATTCAACAAAGCGTTGTACCTTTGCAAACGCTTTCTGTAGTGACATCGTGTACGTGCAATGTCAAGACTATTGAAAACATACAATGGGGACGGATTTGACTGCTTGCAACCCCTAAAAATGCTAAAAACTTGTGCCACAAGTATCAAACAGTCGCTTGTGGCTTATTATTTGTATCTTTAACAACAGATGAACTATTTTTTTACTTCAGAGAGTGTCAGCGAAGGACACCCTGACAAGGTCGCTGACCAGATTTCGGATGCTATCCTGGACAATTTCTTGGCACAAGACCCTAATGCACATGTCGCTTGTGAGACACTGGTCACTACAGGACAAGTCGTCGTAGCAGGAGAAGTTACGACAACGCATTACGTGGATGTACAACACATTGTCAGACAGACAGTCGCAAACATTGGTTATACAAAATCCGAATATAAATTCGAAGCAGAGAGTTGTGGTGTATTGACAACCCTGCACGAGCAAAGCCCGGATATAGCACGAGGTGTTAATGGCTTAGGTACGGAGAATGAAGGCGAACAGGGAGCAGGAGATCAAGGTATCATGTTCGGTTATGCAACTAACGAAACCGAGAACTATATGCCGCTGACGCTCGACCTTGCACATACGCTAATGTACACTCTTGCACGAATTCGCAAAGAGGGGAAAGAGATGACTTACCTACGCCCGGATGCAAAAAGCCAAGTAACAATAGAGTATAACGAACAGGGAGAACCTCTGCGTATAGATACTATCGTCGTCTCTACGCAACATGATGAGAACATCACACAAGTACAGATACGCGATGATATACGCCGCATATTACTCCCCCGTGTCGCCAAAAGGGATGCACGCTATGCCACACTGTTGCAGGGAGATTTCAAACTTCTTGTTAACCCGACAGGAAACTTTGTTATCGGAGGACCTGCAGGGGACACCGGACTGACCGGACGCAAGATAATAGTAGATACATACGGCGGACGTGGAGCACATGGAGGAGGAGCATTCTCAGGAAAAGACCCATCAAAAGTGGACAGGTCTGCAGCATACGCAGCACGATGGATAGCTAAAAACATAGTCGCCGCTGGTGTCGCACGAGAAATATTGGTGCAACTTGGATATGCCATAGGAGTAGCACAACCTGTTAGCCTGTATGTGAATACATATGGCACAGCAAAAGAGGGGATAAATGATGCACAAATAGTACAAGTGATAAATCAACTATTCGACCTTCGTCCTCAAGCGATCATCCAAACACTCAAACTCAAACAACCCATCTACGAAGAGACTGCACGCTATGGACACATGGGACGTACTAACGAAATGGTAACAAAAACATTTATAGATGAAAACGGACAACCGATAACACGAAAGGTGGAGTTATTTACATGGGAGAAATTAGATAGGGTGAGCGCCATCAAACAAGCATTTGGATTATAATATTATTATATGAAACAGACGAAACAATCATGGTTAGTGGCAGGTATCATTCTTATAGCTGTAGCACTGGACCAATGCGTGAAAATACACATACGCACGCATTTTGAGTTGGGAGAAACTCATCAAGTATTCTCTTGGTTCTGGATATGCTTTGTGGAAAACAATGGTATGGCTTTCGGCATAGAGTGGTTTAGTAAATTGCTTCTTACACTGTTCCGTATCGTGGCTGTCGGATTGCTGTGTTGGTATATACATTCACTCATATACAAACAACATGCTCGTACACCCTATATATCTATGATAGCCATGGTCACTGCTGGTGCATTGGGAAATATCATCGATTGTGTTGCTTATGGAAAGATATTCGGTTACGCAGGATGGTTCTATGGACGAGTGGTGGATATGCTTTATTTTCCATTGATAACGGATAAGACAGGAGAATGTCTATTTTTCCGCCCGGTGTTTAACTTGGCAGACTCTTGTATCACAGTGGCGGTTATACTCATCATCATCTTTTTTCGTAAAGACTTGGACGAGAGCCTTAGTACCATATCTCGTCGTAACAAGAAACAAGATAATGTCTGATAAGTATGTTAAACACGTATGCAAAATATCTGTTTTTACTATGCGGGTGTTCCTTTCTACTGACAATAGGGGGATGCCGACCGCGTAGTGTGCTGTCTATAAGAGAGATGCGTGAAGTACTCTATGACCTGCATCGTGCCGATGGAGCAATACAAGTAGCGGGTTACAACTATTCGCACGATAAAGAACTGGCTGTTTGCTATCAGAGTGTATTGGATAAACATGGACTCACGCAAGCACAGTTTGACTCGTCTTTAGTGTGGTACACCGACCATCCACAGATATTTAACAAGATATACCCTAAGGTGGTAGAGCGTTTGGAAAAAGAAACAGCAGAAATGGCAATACAAGCAGACATGGGTAAACAACAAACAATCATGTTGTCTAAAGAAAAAGAAGAAACGATGGAACAATCTCAACAACAAGAGTTATCAACAGACGATATATTACACCAATGTTTGTATGGCTTGGAAAATCCATGGCATATATGGACCCCAAAAGTATTTAACGATACTACGGTATTATACCCACAATGGTAAGTCCTTTTTTGTAAAAAGTAGAATATACGACAAAATGAAAGAAAAATATATTCAGGTGTTGTGTATGTCCTGCAATTGTTGTACCTTTGTGCGCTTTTTCGGTGCGTAATGTACGTACGAAAAGCGTAGAAATAATTATAAACATCGTTATGCTGGGCAGTTGGGCTCTCATTATGGGCACGTAAAGTGGTCTGTCGGCATAGCCAAACTAAAAAACTAATGGATACATTAAGTTACAAGACAGTATCAGCCAACAAGGCAACCGCTCAGAAAGAGTGGGTTGTTGTTGATGCTGAAGGCCAAGTCCTTGGTCGTATGTGCTCGAAGGTAGCAAAGATTCTTCGTGGCAAGTACAAACCTAACTTCACTCCGAATGTGGATTGTGGAGACAATGTCATTATCATCAATGCTGACAAAGTGCAGCTGACAGGTAATAAGTGGAACGATCGTATTTACATTCGTTACACAGGTTTTCCTGGAGGACAACGTGAGATGACACCTGCTCAGTTGAAAGAGAAAGGTGCAGACCATCTTATTTTGAAGGTTGTGAAAGGTATGCTCCCTAAAAATAGACTGGGGCGAAAACTGATAGACAACCTGTTTATCTTTGCTGGAGCAGAGCATAATATGCAAGCACAACAGCCGAAACAACTTGACATCAACACACTAAAATAATTGAAGATATGGAAATGATAAATGCATTAGGTCGTCGTAAAGCAGCAGTTGCTCGCGTTTATGCACAAGAAGGTACCGGCAAAATCACGATTAACGGTCGTGAGTTGGAGGTTTACTTCCCAAGCCCTATTCTTCAATACATCGTCAAACAACCATTGGACAAGTTGGGTGTTGTTGAGAAATATGACATCAAGGTTAACCTTGATGGTGGTGGCTTCAAAGGACAAGCAGAAGCACTACGTCTCGCTATTGCACGTATGCTGGTAAAGGCTAATCCTGAAGATAAAGCTGCTCTAAAAGCAGAGGGATTCATGACACGTGATGCCCGCGAAGTTGAACGTAAAAAACCAGGTCAACCAAAGGCACGCAAACACTTCCAGTTTAGTAAACGTTAATATCCAAACAAGCAAGACTCCGTACCCAAGAGTATATAGGTACGGATTACTTGGTTGTTCTTCTCTCCCGCGATTCTCTGCGGCAGTATGAGAGAAGGGAAGGATAAATTATACCAATAATTCAAACCAATCAAACAAAATGAGAACAAATTTTGATCAATTGCTGGAGGCTGGCTGCCACTTCGGACATCTCAAGCGCAAATGGAACCCTGCTATGGCTCCCTACATCTATATGGAGCGTAATGGTATCCATATTATTGACCTTAACAAGACTGTCATTAAGATTGACGAGGCTGCGGAGGCCCTAAAGACTATCGCTAAGTCTGGTCGTAGAATCCTGTTCGTTTCCACGAAACAACAAGGACAAGAAGTGGTCGCTGCAAAAGCACAAGAAGTAGGTATGCCATACATCACCGAGCGTTGGGCAGGTGGTATGTTGACCAACTTCCCTACTATCCGAAAGGCTGTCAAGAAAATGACTACCATCGACAAAATGATGACTGACGGAACATTTGATAATATCTCAAAACGCGAGAAACTGCAGATAGCTCGTCAGCGTGAGAAATTAGAGAAGAACTTAGGCTCCATTGCTGACCTGACTCGTCTGCCAAGCGCAATCTTCGTAGTAGACGTTATGAAAGAGCATATTGCCGTAGCAGAGGCTAACCGCTTGGGAATACCCGTGTTCGGTATCGTTGATACAAACTCGGACCCGACTCCTATAGATTACGTTATTCCAGCTAACGACGATGCTACTAAATCTATTGAGACTATTCTCAATGCAGTATGCGAAGCTATCAAAGAAGGTCTTGAGGAACGTAAGGTAGAGAAGGCTGACGAAGAGGCGGCTCAAGCACAGAATGCAGACGAGGCTCCTCAACCCAAAGAACGTCGTCAGCGTGTCCGTAAAGCCGCACCTAAAGAGGAGGCTGAGAAGGTAGCAACGGCTGAAGCAAACGCTACACAGACCCCTGCAGAAGAAACGAAGGCAGAATAAATAGCATTAATCCTTAAGAAGATATTATTATGGCTGTTACATTGGCAGATATAAAGAAACTGCGCGACTTAACAGGCGCAGGTATGATGGATGTGAAAAAGGCTTTGGAAGAAGCCAACGGAGACTTCGAGATTGCTCGTGACCTTCTCCGTAAACGTGGACAAGCGATCGCTGCTAAACGTAGTGACCGTGAGGCATCAGAAGGATGTGTGCTCGCTAAAGCCGAGAACGGCTATGGTGCGATAGTGGCAGTAAAATGCGAAACAGACTTCGTTGCCAAGAATGCAGACTTCGTAGCAATGGTGAAATTGATATTGGATATTGCTATGGACAAACGTCCTGCAGACCTTGAGGCACTCAAGAATATCATCGTTGATGGCAAACTGACTGTCGCAGACGTTGTTACCGAGCGCTCCGGCGTCACTGGTGAGAAAATGGAACTCTCCGACTACGTCTTCCTTGCTGCTCCCAAAGTAGATGCTTATAACCACCTCGGAAACAAACTGTCCGCTCTCGTGGGGGCTGACTCAGCCGACGCAGACCAGACTACCGTTCATGGTATCTCCATGCAGGTTGCTTCTATGGCACCTATCGCACTCGATGCAGACCATGTACCACAGAGTGTGAAAGACCACGAACTCGCTGTGGCAATTGACAAGACGAAACAGGATGAGGTCGCTAAAGCGGTAGAAAATGCACTACGCAAGGCTGGTATAAACCCCGCTCACGCTGATAGCGACGAACATATCGAGTCTAACACCACCAAAGGTTGGCTCACACCTGAACAAGCACAACAAGCACGAGACATCCGTGCTACGGTGCCCGCTGAGGCAGAAGCTGCAATCAATATGAAAAAGGTGGAGATGATAGCACAAGGACGTCTGAATAAGTTCTTAAAAGAAAGCACCCTGGTAGAGCAAACCTACATTATGAGTGAAGATAAAGAACTCGTTAAAGACGTGTTGAAGAAAAATAACGTCACGATCACTGATTTCAAGCGTATTACTCTAAACGAGGAGTAATAGTGAGTAAATAAGCGAGGCTGTTTGGTGATAGTACTGGGCAGCCTCGCTTTTTAGATATACACTGCATCATAACATTCCGACCCTTATGTGAGTTAATACTATGACAGCAAACACTACAATTGCGAAAGAGAGGAAACGTCTACTATCATTAGATGTGTTACGAGGAATTACCATTGCAGGCATGATTCTTGTCAATAACCCCGGCACGTGGGCACATATTTATGCTCCTTTGCGTCATGCGGCTTGGAACGGGTGTACACCAACAGACTTAGTGTTCCCTTTCTTCGTGTTTTGTATGGGTATAGCCATGTATATCAGTTATGGCAAGTTTAATTATGAGTTGACATGGCATACCTTCCGTAAGTTCTTTACACGAGGACTGCTGATTATTTTGGTTGGCTGGGCTTTAAGTTGGTATGGTATGTTCCTACGCCAGATAACAAATGACCAATCTTTCTGGTACTCTATATGGACGTACCCAATACACCACTTGCGCTTCCTGGGAGTGTTGCCTCGCTTGGGAATAATATCTATCTTCGGCACATTGTTGATGTTGTTATTCAAACCGCGACACTGCTTATGGGTATCAGTAGTCCTGTTAGTCGTGTATTGCATAGCACAGAGTGTAACGAATAGTTTTGAACTAAACACCAACAATATGGAGTCTGTTGTTGATTTGCTATTGTTAGGTGACAACCATATTTATCACATAAATGGTATTCCTTTTGACCCTGAAGGCATCCTTTCAACCATCCCCGCTATCGCACATGCACTCATTGGCGTTTGGATAGGATCGTTGATAATACATGAGCAGGATAATTGGGGTAAGGTTACACGCATCTTACTCGCAGGAAGTATTATGCTGTTATTTGGCTTCTGTCTTGACTATGCTTATCCTATAAACAAAAGTATGTGGTCTGCATCTTATGTGTTGGTTACGTGTGGATTAGCTTCCCTTCTACTTGGTATTCTGATATGGTTATTAGATATCCGTTTACCCAAGATGAATGAGATAACTCCTACAACAAGTGAACAGAAAATTAAACATCGAATAGCGAATCATTGGTACAAGTTCTTTGAATGCTTTGGTGTGAACCCTCTATTCATATTCTGTTTGAGTGGCGTACTAGCCAATACTATGTATAATATCCGTTTTACCTTTCACGGAGAACGATATAACGTCTGGTCATTCTGGTACAAGGTATGTACGCAGCCTCTTTTTGGGGACACTGGAGGTTCGCTTGTTTCCGCTCTCACACTCATACTTGTACTTTGGCTCATTGCACACATACTATATCGCAAGAAGATATACATAAAACTCTAATATATCACGAAACCAACAGATCTGCATAAACACAATAAGGTATCCCCACCTATAAAGAAAGATGAGGATGTGTGTGGATTATGTGCCACCATTGGTTTCTTTGATGGAGTACATCGCGGACATCAGTATCTGTTTACGCAGTTAATATCTTTATCACAGGTTTATGGTTTACATCCTGTAATCTACACTTTTCAGCAACACCCGTTGGAAGTGTTGTGTGGACATAGTCCTACTCTGCTAACTACATCTGAGGAGCGTCTGTCAATGCTACAACACTATGGTGATGTCGTGTCCCTATCTTTTCGTGAAATACAACACCTGACTGCAGAGTGTTTTATGCGCTACTTGTACGCAAATAACGTGCGAATGCTACTAATGGGGTATGACCATCGTTTTGGTTCCGACAAACTGACAGATATAGTTGATTACCAACATGCTGGCAGCCATGTGGGATTGCGTGTGTTGCGTGCGGAGGAATGCTTAGATACTGGTGAACCTATTAGTTCCTCACGTATACGTAAGTTGCTGCAAAAAGGGGCTATGGAGGAGGCGAACCATCTATTAGGGTATTCGTATAGTATAACCGGAAAAGTCGTACATGGTAATGGTATAGGTCGTCAGTTAGGCTTCCCTACGGCGAATGTGCGGTACCCACAAAACAAACTAATCCCTCCTACAGGTGTGTATAGTGGCATGGCTACGATAGACAAAGAAAACACTAATAAGGGGGAAAGGGAGATGCCGTGTATTATCAATATAGGTACTAATCCTACCATAGGAAATAAAGAAATATCGATAGAGGCTCACATCCTGGGATTTGAGGGGTCGTTGTATGAGAAACAACTAACCATACAGTTCTCGCATTTTATACGTAGTGAGAAACACTTCCCCTCTATTGACTCCCTTCGGGAACAGATACGGAAAGATATCAACACGATCATAAACTTGCATATTTGAAATATATGCACTACCTTTGCAGGTTGAATATGTAGCAACTAAGCAAAAGTATAATTTCTTATGGCAAAATCTCTCAGTCAGTTGTTTTTTGAGGCTACGGGTAGAAGAACTGGTGACCAAACTGCACTTACAGCATCAGGTAGTAACAGAAAATACTATCGAATAGCAAGTGAGGATGGTACAGTCTCACTGATAGGGGTACAGGGAACATCTCGTGACGAAAATCATGCTTTTCTGTATATGGCACAGCACTTCTTATCCAAAGGACTGTCAGTGCCTAAAGTCTTGGCTGTGAGCGAGGATGAGATGACCTACGTACAACAGGACTTGGGAAATATACTGTTATTTGACTATATAGCAGAGGGACGCAAAACAGGAGTATTTAGTGCAAAAGAGAAAGAGATGTTGCGTACTACGATGCGTGAGTTGGCTAAGTTCCAGATAGTAGGAGCACAAGACTTCGACTTTAACCAATGCTACCCTCAACCGGAGTTCAACTTGCGCTCTATATTATGGGACCTCAATTACTTTAAGTATTGCTTTTTGAAGGCTACAGGATTAGACTTCCAAGAAGATAAACTGGAGAACGAGTTTGAGCGTTTGGCATACATACTGCTACAGAACCGTATGAGTGCTTTCATGTATCGTGACTTCCAATCGCGCAATGTGATGGTACACACTGAGACAGATGGCACAGAACACCCATACTTCATCGATTTCCAAGGAGGAAGACGTGGTCCCGTTTACTATGATGTAGCTTCATTCTTGTGGCAGGCAAAAGCAAACTTTCACCCAAATATGCGTGAGGAACTCATAGAAGTATATCTGGATGCATTGCAACAATACATACCAGTAAATAGAGAAGAGTTCTATGACACACTCAAACATTTTGTTCTGTTCCGTACAATGCAAGTGCTGGGCGCTTACGGTTTCCGTGGGTACTTTGAGAAAAAACCACATTTCTTACAATCTATACCCTTTGCCATAGAAAACTTACGTGAACTGTTGAAGTATGCAAGTGACGATTATCCCTACTTAATAGAAGTATTGCAGCAGATGACAGAAATGAAGCAATTCAAAGAAGTAGGGGTGCGCAAACCATTGGTAGTACGTGTATATAGTTTCTCATATAAGAAAGGCATTCCTGCAGATAGCTCAGGAAACGGTGGTGGTTTCGTATTTGATTGTCGTGCTATCAATAATCCTGGTAAATACGAACGGTTTACGTTCTTTACAGGTATGGATGAACCTGTCATCAAATTCTTGGAAGAAGATGGTGAGATAACACCCTTCATGGAACAAGCATATCAGTTAGTGGACTTCTCTGTCAAACGGTATATAGATCGTGGTTTCCAGAACCTCATGGTCTCGTTTGGTTGTACGGGTGGTCAACATCGTTCAGTGTATGCTGCAGAGAAAATGGCAGAGCATATTAACACAAAGTATGGGGTGGAAGTACAATTAGTACACAGGGAACAGAATATGGAGAAGGTGTTGAATGCAAAAGAAATGATAAAAATATAAGGTTGTAAAGCCTGTTTGATATAAATTCTTTCTGATAACGATGATGTTATTAAGTGTTTTATTGGCCTTTATGACCACTTACTCACAAAGTACTTTCCATACCGAGTGTCCTGTAGAAGTGAATGCACCCGCTGATGCATGCAACGCAGTGATAGATACACTTATCTATCAGTTACAGACTGATCCGCAATTATTGTCTCCTTGGGCTTTCGCTGGGACGGGAAAGCAGACGGATGATAATAAGAATGCCATCTTCCTGGTCTGGAAAGAGTCAGAATATAATCCCGATACGCACTATAGTCGTTTGCTGTTTGATATCCTGGTTAATGGCAGACCTCAATTCAAGAATGCTGTGATAGAAAGCCTTGTGACAGATACCATGGCGAATGATAGACGTGATATACGTGTGGATATTTACTATTCTGGTTCTATATTGAAAGAAGCATGGGGAAACTTTCATGTACAACCGACATCGGACAGCACTACAAACATGTCAATAGACATCCATATCAAGTTCGGATGGTTTTTCCGTATATTCATCTCACGTAAGGTCTATAGCGAGACTATCGACTGGCGTGTAGAACGTTTTATGCAGAACTTGAAGATGGCTTCTGAAGGAGTTACTCCATCCGATGCCTATTGGGAAGAAATGGAAGATGAACACTGATATGAGCCTATATAGCCGAATATCAGATAGGTAGAGATTATTCGTGGTGGTATGGCTCGTTGCGTAGTATGGTCATGGCACGGTATAACTGCTCGGTAAAGATGAGTCGTATCATCTGGTGAGAAAATGTCATCTGACTAAGCGATATCTTGTTTTCTGCTCTCCGATATATAGTCTCGGCAAAGCCATAAGGTCCTCCGATAAGGAAGATAATATCACGTCCCGTATTCATTTTGTTTTGTAGGAAAGCCGCAAACTCAATGGAGCGGTACTCTCTCCCATGTTCATCCAGTAGTATCAGTTCAGCTGAAGTAGGAACGTTTCGTAGTATCAGTTCAGCCTCCGCTTGCTTCTGTTGTTCAATACTGAGTGCCTTTGTGTTTCTCAACTCAGGTATTGTTTGCACTGCGAAAGGAATATAATGCATGAGACGTTGTACATACTCTTGTACCAAGGCGGCAATGCGTATGTCTGTTGTTTTGCCAATAACAAGTAGTGTTACTTTCATAGGGTATCTGATTGTTGAGTAAGTGTCAAGTATTTTCGTGTGTTTACACGAAATGCAATACGCGCGTCGGTAAGTTGGTTGTGTGACTGCATAAGTGTTGTCTGTGCTGATAGAAGATCTGCGATAGTGACCATTCCTGCTCGATAATTGACACTCATCAATCGATAGTTCTCCTGTGCAGTACGACATGTTCGCTCATATTCTTTGACAAGTAGATACGCCTCAAGCATCTTATCATAGGCTTGCTGGTTTCGCAGCGCAAGCATCTGTGTCATCTGTTCTTGTTGTAACAGAGCTTGCCGTATAGTTATGTCATGCTCCTGAATTTTATGTCCCATCTCCCACCATCCTGTGATAGGTATTGCTACTGTAAAAAACACAGACCCGTTGCCTGTCTTGCTGCCAAATCCTTCCCGTAAAATATTGGTCTGTAGGTTGCTATATCCATAACTGGCTCCAATCGCAATCTGTGGCAGAGCATCAGCCATTGTCACACGTTTCTGTAACTTAGCCGCTTGTACCTGCAAAGATAGTAAGTCTGACTCAGGTCCGGAAGTGTTCTGGTCGTGAGAGGAAACAAAGAGTGGCTCGTCTGTATCTTGCAAAGGCTCTATATTGAGAGATGCATAGTAGAGTGGAGAGTCCTCATCTATGCCTATCGACTGCGCAAGAGCGCGTCGGGCTAATGCTATACCATTGACCAACTGTATCTGTGTCCTTTGCACCTCAGACTGTTTGAGTTCAACTTGTAATAGGTCTGTCTGCAAGACCAATCCTGCATGGAAAGCTGTGTCAACGGTTCGATGGATAGTATCAAGCAGGTTGATAACGGATGTGAGTGTAGTCTGTTTTTCTAACAGCCCGGCCAAAAGCCAATACGATTCTTCTACTTGCTGCAAGATATCTCGTTGTGTTATTTCGGTCTGTAGTCTCGCAGCATCTACTCCCACTTGTGCTAATTGGTTACCAATAACAATCTTCCCTCCCATGCTGATAGGTTGCATAGCTGTTACGCCCGCTATATATCCATATTGAAAGAGAGATATATGGTTGTCCAACCCTAAGGCTGCTCCATAGTTTCCGTAGAGCGTAACGAGTAAGTCACGCACAGAGGCGTTATCAATATCATCTATACCCACTTCAAGCATAGGGTGTAAACTGTGGTAGCCGATTGACATAGCCTGTACTTGTGGGAAGTATTTAGTGAGGGCTTGTTGCTTGACTTGCTGAGCTTTGTTGATATTGAGTGTTGCTCGTTGTATATCTTTGTTATGCAGACGTGCTAATGCGAGGCAGGAGTCAATAGATAATCCTGCAGTAACCGCACTGTCCTGCACCATCAGTCCTGTTGAGATGCTATTATGAGCGGAGATATAAGTTGGCAGCAGAATCGCCAATGTGACAATGAGTATGTACTTGTAACTCGTTCTTTTCATCTGTGTGAGTGGCTTAGTATGAGACGATAAACTATGCGTATAGTGATTACTTTGCTTTTGTCTGTAGGTCATTCTTTTTATACATTTTCCAGTAGGTAATAGGTAGAATAGTGATCGTAAGCGGTAGGGTAAGCAGGGAACCGAAGCAAATCACTACGCCCATTGGCATCCAGAGACTGGTATGTGCTATAATCATTGGCAGAACACCGAGTGCTGTGGTGGCGGTGGTTAGGAATATTGGTCGCATGCGTCGCATACCTGCCTCGTAAGCCGCATCACGCACCGGTATAGCCTTCGTGTGACGCAGTTCTTCAGCATACTCGTACATCATAATCGCATTACGTACAATGACGCCTATCAGACTGACGATACCTAACACCGCTGTGATAGAGATGTCTAATCCGAATACGTACAACCCGACGAACGCACCGAAGATACACAGCACAGAACTGGATAGCGTGAGTAGTGCCAACGACACTTTGCCAAAGTGGTACAACAACAGCACGAACATCACTAACAGTGCCGCTACCACGCTCCACATGATAGGTGGTACCATCTCACCGTTGATAGAACTCAGTCCGCCATACGAGATAGTGACACCCTCGGGCAGTTGGTTAAGGTTGGTGCCAATCCACTCCTTAACTTTCTTCTCTGCTGCCACTTGACTGGTAGTCCCTCGCAGGTCGCAGCCTACGGTGATTGTGCGTACGGAGTTACGTCGTTCGATAGATGCATGATGCCACTCGGGTGTGAGTATCGCTACCTGTCGCAGAGGTACCCATATTGTGGGGTAGATGGTCGGCACCATCAAATCCTGCAATTGATCAATCGACATCTCATCAACCCCTGCCGTATAGAGCAGTACGGGCACTCCGTAGTCGCCTTCCCAGACAGTGGTCATCTTTGTCCCACTGCTGAGGCTGCTGAGGTAGAGCGATAACATCGTTTCTGTGATACCCAGCCGTGCGGCTTCCTCCTCTCGCAGGGTGATACGCGTCAGGTTGACATATTGACTGTAGTCCGAGTGAACCCATTGCAGTTCCGGTTGTTGTGCCATAAACTGACACAGACTATCTACATACGGCTGCATAGCATCAAGGTCATCGCCTTTGAAGCGTATCTCAAGTGGATTCTTGGCGGCTTGGTAGTCGAGTTGTTTGAACCGCACGTAGGCATTGGGGAAGTAGTTCTCATAAATGGGAGAGAACTCATTTAGGATGTCCAATGTTGCTTTTGTGGACGTGGTATTGACGATGAACTGTGCGTAACTGGGCTTTGCCATCTGCGGCGTGTAGGTGGCATGGAAACGTGGCGAGGCCTGTCCCACAAAGGACGTGATAGAAGTGATACGCTTGTCCACACGCATCATACGTGCCAGCGAGTCTGCCACCTTTGCCGTCTCCTCTACTGATGACCCCTCGCGCAGGTGTATCTCCACAGCGAAGCACTCCCGTTCGGCTTTCGGTAGCAGTTGCAGATTGAGTTGTGTGACCATTAGGAACATACCTGTTCCAAGACAGATGGCGAGTATGATATACGCCACTATGGGGTGACGGAAACAAGCGTCCAACATCTTCTGATAACCGTTCTGCAGGACACTGAAGAAACGGTTCTGCATACGCTCGAACCATCCCATCTCCTCCGGCTTGCGGCGACGTATGAAACGCGTTGACATATACGGCGTTACCCATGTGGCGTAGAAGATACTGGCAGTCAGCGCAAAGAGTATAGCCCACGGGAATAGTTGCACGAAGTCGCCTAATGGTCCCGTGATGATACGCGTCATCGGGAAAAACATACCCGAGATAGAACACGTGGCGAGTGCCATAGGCACAAATAATTGCTCCGTGCTGACGGCGGCAGAATACCACCGGCTATGCCCACGCTCTAACAGATCGGTGTATCCGTCGATGACGATGACAGAGTCGTCCACTATCATCCCCAACACCACGATAAGTGCCGCCAACGTCACTGTGTTGAGTTCAATACCAGTCAGGTACATCAGTCCGATAGCAATGGCGGTACATACTGGCACACCCGTAGAGGCAACGAGGGCGGTGCGTAGCGGGAAGAGTATCAGCATCACCGCTATCACGACAATGATAGACAACACGATATCGTGCATGAATGACTTCACGGAGTCGTCCACCACCTTCGGCTGATCAGTGATACGATGGAAATGCACATCCTGTGGTATCTGGGTATATGCTTTCTGTAACTCCTTATCTACTTTCTCTCCAAAGGCGACGATATTGTTACCAGGCACCATCTCCATATTGAGTATCAGGCACGAACGGTCTGGAGAGATGGTGGCACTGGCGTCACCGGTGTAGTACTCTACGAATTTCTCTGGCTTGGGGTAACGGCGTTCGATGGTGGCTATATCTTTCAGCCGTACGGTCGCTCCCGAGACAGGGTCGAACCATACTATCTGTTCTGCTATCTCCCGTTCGCTGTTGTATGGGATAGTCACTTGCAACCCTTGATTACTGCCAATGGTTCCACTCAGTGTGCGGAAGCCTTGTAGCATCAGCGACATCTGCAGCGACTTTTGATCGATACCATACGCAGACAGTCGTGCCGCATCAATCGTCACTGCTATCTCCTCATGCTGCGCACCGAGAATCTTCAGTTTGCCCATCTCGGGAATGGTACGCAGCTGCGAACATAACTGCCGCGCATACGACTCTAATTCGCGTGGACTACGTTCGTCACTCTCCACGGCAAGTAGCATGGATGATGTACTGCCGAAATCGTCCACCACCACTATCTGCAGCACACCCGTTGGCAGACTGGTCCTCTTGAATAGGTCTAACCCGGCACGGATACTGGTCCACGCGTCCGAGGCTGACTTCACGGAGTTGCGCAACGACACATACACATATACGATGCCGTCTTCTGTGGTGGAGTAGGTGGTCTCCTTATCCACTTCGATGTAACTGTTCAGGAAATCCTCTAACGGTATCGTCACCTGCTGCTCCACCTCTTGCGCCGTGGCACCTGGGTAGATAGCCGCTACCACACCCTGTCGTATTGTGAACTGGGGAAACTCGTCCTTGTTCATCTTCGGCAGCGACCATATACCCACTGCCGTCAGCACCAACACAATCAAGAACACAAGGTTATGATTGCGCATAGCACCCTCTATATGATTACGTTTCTTCACCGGTTAATTACTATATAGTCCAATCATTCCCAATAGATATCTGCCCCCGAATACATCTTTTGGAACCCGTCAGTGATGACATAGTCGCCCACGCTCAGCCCTTGTGTGATGAGGACGCCTCCAGCGGTGTACTGACCTATCGTCACATGCCTCCGCTGAGCCTTGCCACCTTGTGCTACCCACACCGAGGGTCCGCTGGTGAGCATCTGCACACACGCAGTGGGTACGAGATAACCCGTCACTCCCTGCGACGACAGCCTGACCTTACTCACCATCCCTGGCAGTAACTGCTGCTTGTACTCCTCTGTCGGATTCACTAACAACGCTGTCACGGTGTAGGTATGCGCTATCGTATTAGCGATGAGGTTCTTCTCCGTCACACACACGGGTATCTCCGCCTTGCCGAGTGCATCCACTACGAGACTCCCGCTGTCGCCTACCTGGAGGGAGGTAATATCGCCCTCGGACACGTCGAACGTCACCTTATATCCGTCCATGTCTAACAGCGTCATCAGCCCAATACCAGGGGCTATCACTTGCCCTACCTTAGCCTTACACTCCCCGATGACACCATCGTTCGGAGCATGCAATATGCAGTCGTTCAGTGATTTTCGTGATATAGTCACCATCGACCGTGCTCGGTCTAACTGAGTACTCAGTTCCACCATCTTCTGTTCGGTTATCCCACCTTCCTTATACACTTTC
>CAVKDW010000037.1:0-17074 GCA_963655075.1 Muribaculaceae bacterium
ACCCACACCTGAGGTGTTCAGTAACTTACGATTATCAAACGAAGCACTACCCATCAATAGCAGGTGCTTAGGTGCTTGTACACTGTTACCGCCTGCGCGGTCATATAACATCTTCATCAACCAACGATAGGCTGTCACATCGGGAGTACCGGATGAAAACTCATTGTACACTTGCCGGTCTGTGACAACAGCCCATGTCATATTGTCTATCTCCTCATGCTTCTTAGCCAAACGAGTGGCTTGCGACACAAATTCTTCGGGTGCTATGATCACATAGTCTATGTTACTCAGTGCGTGTAAATCCTGGTTATCGATAACGCCTACCCGTTCAGGTCGCTTCCACCCCTGATCGTCCACATTGACGGCTACGTACTTCTCCGCCTGCTGATTACTGCCTATCCATGCCAGCCTACCATCGACCACTTGTGTGGGCATCTGTTCTATATGTACACCGTCTGTCACGCGCCACACTTGTGTGCTCGATGAGTAGTTAGACAATAGAAAACGCGTGTTCGTAGCCTCACCAAGATGCGAGGTGTTACTGATGGCTAATTCTTGACCATACATTGATAGCGAACAAGGGATGTTCAACTCAATGTAATTGAGATAACCTGTTGCTCCGGATGCGGAGTTACTGAATTGGAGTTTTACCGTCTGACTATCAGACTGCTTGGCATAGGCAGTGAGTACCGTAGAGCCACACTCAGCCATAGTGTAGAAATCAGAGACAGATATCTCTTTGATGGATATAGCAGCCGTCGCATCGTTGACCGTGACCTTAAAAGTGGAGCGCTGACTCGAATGGGCTGCCACATCCACCTTGCAGTACATCGGCTTATCTACTTGTACGTTGTGAGTCGTGAAAGAAACGTCTAATGTGGGTTGCTGACTGTGTAATGACTCCCCATAAAATTCTCGTCCACCACCGTTGATACCCGACTTATCAATCAAATTGATTAGGTCGCGCTCATGAACACTGTATTGTGTGAACCAATCTACATCGGTGGCACCTGTCGCATCCATAGAGGTCGCGGTCGTCAGCAGTAACTGCTCACCTGCACTATCACTCACAAAGTAATAGCCATAATTGCTATACGGGTTCTGCGTGTGTTGCCAACGACCATCACCAAAACTCCAACTGACGGCCCCTTGAGCATAGAATAAGATATAGTCGCCGCTACCAAAAACACCATCTGTCCCTTTGTACATAAAGATAGGAACAGAAGGTACATCGTCCCAGCGTGACATCGTGAAGTTCTCGCTCAACATCGCTCCACCATAACCCAAGACGCGCACTTTCTCCGGCTGTAACCCCCAAGCCCGCAACGTGTCGTAAGATATACAATGGACACCGGTCTCATTGACACGGACCTTCACGATACGCCCCTCACGCAATACGGAGTGATCGGCATAACTATGTATCCCTGCATAGATATACAAGACCACAAACAAAGAACATAATATGGATAACAGTCGTTTCATTTAACCTTACAATATAGTGTTTCTTGCCCTGACATATGATCCGTTATAACCTCTTCACGCACCAACCTGCGTGGAGAAACGTTTCTATCTATAAAAATCAAATCTCCCTGTCTGATAGTCATCACATGGCTAATCTGACGTATCGCCTCCTCCCTACTTACCACACATGGGGCATCTATGTCTCTCCAGACGGGTGTATCAACAGATTGAAACGAACCAACAACCATTGAATAGTCAAAAGCCCAACCCCTTACAGTATCATGCTCCGCTACACTATCCGCCGCACGCATATTCAACCCTGGAGCCACTGCATCAAAATAACGCTGAGCAAAAGCCGAAGATATATGTTTACCTAAACGACTAACACGCAATATCTCACATGGAACCATACGTATATCATCACTCCAATCCGGCACAAAAAAAGGCTTCCTATTAGCCAATAAGGACGAATCACCTTTCAGCACCATAACAACCTTATCGTCTATCTTACTAAAACCAATAATCTTCATTCTGCGCGCAAAGTTACACAAAAAGCACTATATGTACAAGCAATGCATAAAAATAGAAGTCACTTTCATAATAAACATCTTACTTACCACGCATAAATATCTGAACGGGAGTGCCATGAAAGTCCCACCACTCCCGCAACTTATTCTCCAAGAACCTACGATAAGGCTCTTTCACATATTGAGGTAAGTTGGCGAAAAACACAAAAGTAGGGACTTGCGTGTTGGGCAATTGAGTACAATACTTGATCTTTATATACTTGCCTTTGGTGGCTGGCGGCGGATAATTCTCTATCAAAGGTAAGAACCTATCGTTCAACTGAGCCGTAGGCACCTTGCGTTGTTTATTCTCATACACATGCAGTGCCATCTCCATCACTTTGTAAATACGCTGTTTAGTCAGGGCTGATGTGAAAATAACAGGGAAATCGGTGAAAGGTGCAAGGCGCTCCCGTATAGCACTTTCATAGGCTTTGATATCTGCTGTAGTCTTGTTTTCAATCAAATCCCACTTGTTGATACAAACAACCATTCCTTTCTTGTTCTTCTGTATCAATGAATAGATGTTCAAATCTTGTGCCTCTATGCCTCTGGTCGCATCTATCATCAAGATGCACACGTCCGAATTCTCAATGGCGCGTATAGAACGTACTACAGAATAGTACTCCAAGTCTTCATTCACTTTTGCTTTCTTACGGATGCCCGCTGTGTCAACCAAGTAAAAATCTTTACCGAACTTATTATACCTGGTGTAAATACTATCACGCGTCGTACCAGGAATATCCGTTACTATCGTGCGTTCCTCACCTATGAAAGCATTCAAGATACTGCTTTTCCCAGCATTAGGTCTCCCTACTATGGCAAATCGTGGTAAATCATCCAAATCCTCGTCATTCGTAACATTCTTAAACCTACTGCATATCTCATCTAACAGATCACCTGTACCTAAGCCATTCTCAGCAGAGACAATAAAAGGTTCGCCCAATCCTAACTTGTAGAACTCGGCTGCACCATACTGTTGATCAAACTGATCGACCTTATTAACTCCTAAGACCGTATTCTTTTTTGCCTGACGAAGCAAGTGTGCCACCTCCATATCGAACTGCGTCACACCTTGGTTTACGTCCACAACCAACAATACAACATCCGCCTCCTTGATGGCCATATTGACTTGACGATTGATTTCACTTTCAAAAGTGTCGTCAGAGTTGATAACCCATCCTCCCGTGTCAATGACCGAGAATTCTCTACCACACCACTCGCACTTGCCATATTGCCTGTCACGCGTCGTACCTGCGGTATCCATCACTATCGCCCGACGAGTCCTCGTCAGCCGATTAAAAAGAGTCGATTTCCCAACATTAGGACGACCCACTATCGCTAAAATATTTGCCATAGTTTCTATAAATAATTTATACAATCAACTATCCATCAGTGGACAGGAAATCAAAAAACGTACAAAGGTACATCTTTTTCCCTAATTGCACAAGTACGCACCCCTTTCTCATCGAATATATCTATCTGCTTACATTGGGCAGTACAGGGCAGTTCTATTTATATCAAACGCATTTGTGTCGGTAAACGGAGACAGCAGAGTTCGCTTGTATGAGGGATAAAAAGCCGCCTCTGTCTTTCTCAAGTTTGAAGGTGAACTTCATTATAGATAGCACACACCGACGGCAAAACCTCACGATAGAGCCTGACTTGCTCAAAGACAAAAGCGGATAATTATTCCCTAATTCCGTTGCAAAGGTACACCATTTATCCCATCCGTGCAAGTCGAAGCAAAGAAAAAGCCGTCCGAAGACGGCTACCAGTTTTAAGCAAGCCCCATTGTTAAGCGGGGGTCGCACGATGTACCTCACGATAACATCTGACTGGTGTCTGAAACTCTTGTGCTTGGTAAGTATGGAGGCGAGCCCCATTGTTAAGCGGGGGTCGCAGATTGTTCACCTCACGATGATACACTGACTTACTCAAACACAAGAGTGTGTAGAATCCCGCTGCAAAGGTACACCATTTATGCTTCTCTTGCAAGTTGGAGAGAATAAAAAAGTATGACAACCGCATCAAAATTGTGTGTTAGTCAGTATATTGGTGAAGTTGTTTAGGTCGAGTGCAACCTGGAGTAGTCGTTTTCGAATGTTGTGTTTATCTCTTTGGTTCTTAACTATTTGCAGTGCCAGTTAGTGCATCATAGACAAGTTCTCAGGTGCAAATCCCGACTTCGCCTGCGAAGCATCCTTATGAAAGGTTACAGCCAAATAGTTCGTATCTTTGCGAATGTGCTGTATTTATACTACCTTTGCACGCATAACTCTTGAAAACTTGATATGGTAGATTTTTGAATAGAAAAACAAACATTGATAGACAGATGAAAATCAGTGTAATCATACCAGTTTATAATGTTGCGACCTATCTGCAAGCGTGCGTACAGTCGGTACTTGGACAATCGTATCAAGACATAGAGATTATCTTGGTCGATGATGGTAGTACCGATGAGTCGGGAATGCTTTGTGATAGTTTTTCTATACAAGACGAACGGGTTCGTGTTATTCATCAAAATAACTATGGGTTGAGTAGTGCACGCAATACGGGGTTACGCAACGCGACGGGGGAGTATGTCGCCTTTCTTGATGGCGATGATGTGTATCTACACTATGACGGTATCGAACAAATGGCAGTTGTATTGCAACAGGCGGAGAAATCAATAGATATGCTGTTGTTCCAATGTGTAGATGTGTATCCAACTCACCAAGCACCTCGTAAGAAGTACGATAGTGATTATCTTGTATCAAATAGTGCTGCAGATGTATTTGAATATCTGGTACGTCGGCAGAGTTTGAACATGAGTGCATGCTTCCAACTCCTACGACGAGAGTTCCTGTTGCAGAACAATCTCTTTTTCGAGGTCGGATTGTTGAGCGAAGATGTTGATTGGATATTGCGCGTATGGCGAGAGGTTCAGTATCTCCATGCGGTAAATATCCCGATGTACGGCTACCAACATAGGAAAGGAAGTATCACAACAACCTATACCATCCAAAACCTGCGTTCATATCATTGTATATTCCAGAAATTCAAAAAACAACATATTCAAGAATTGACGGAGAACAAGGGAGGTCTGTCTGAGAATACGGCACGCTATTGGACAACTACATTGGGCTATTTAGCCCAAATATATACCTCTTGTTTATATCTATACAATCAGATAGACAAGCAAGATCGAAAAGATGCCATTCAAATACTTTGTTCGCATAAGGACTTATTGCGATACAGCATATCTCGCAAATCGGATAGAGCGGTTATGCTGCAACGAGTCTTTGGCTTCAAAGGAATGCTTTGGGTGTTTGCTCTCTATGGGAGCATTAAACGATATTCGGGTAAGTTTTAGTACCCCTTTATGAGTGTCCATTAAGCAGACAAAAGCAGCATCACAATTGCAATACTCGTATCCTTTTTGTACCTTTGCAAGTCATTTAGCAGAATATGCAACACTCTATCATTGCACAGCAACCGCTTAATTATATCCCACGCACGATTACCAATCGGGCAATGGTGACATATATATCGGCTCTTGTCGCCTGCAATGTGCTATATATGCAGTATGCATTGACTTGGTATTGGTGGATATTTGGTGTTGTCGAAGTATGTGGCTTTTTCTATTATGCCAATGTCATGACCAAAGCACGTGCTTTAGTTGCACCAAAAGTCTTCGTGAAACGATTATTCTGGACAGCACTCATCATACGTGTGGCGTACGTACTGTTCTCCTATCTGTTCTATACGCTGATGACGGGCATTCCATTTGAGATGGGGACAGCTGACGCATGGATATATCATGTCGCATCATCAGAAGTAGCAAATGCTATGCGGCATGGCAATTTCAATATCCCTGAGTTGCTAAACCATGCTTTTGGCTATGATGTAGCATTCAGCGATGCAGGCTATCCAACCTATCTCTCGTTTGTATATCTGCTCTCGTTTGACTCTATACTTGTGGCACGTATCCTCAAAGCACTATGGAGTACATGGACAGTCGTGTTGATATATCGTTTAGCAACCAGAAACTTCGGTGAGGGGATAGGGCGTATGGCTGCTATCCTATGCTTATTGATGCCGAACCTTATTTACTATTGCGGTCTGCACTTGAAAGAAACGGAGATGACTTTTCTCACAGTTCTATTTGCAGAACGAGCGGACTATATCATGCGACAAGGCAAGATAACGATCGGACCGGCGTGCTTGTTGATGTTGCTATCAGGGATAACTTTCACGTTTCGCACTGTATTAGGAGCCGTACTCGCATTAGCTTTCCTGACAGCACTACTACTGAGTTCTACCCGTGTGGTAGCCTGGGGAAAGCGTATATTATTGCTGTTCGTAGCAGCATTGTTTGTGGGGGTTGTCATAATAGGGAAATCTACCATTGGAACAGATGTGCGTCAAACATGGGGCGAGGGAGGCTCTAATCAGAAAGCGTATATGGAATGGCGTGCAGAACGGGATGTCAAATCGGGTGTTTCTCAACGCTTTGCCAAGTATGCAGGTGCTGCCGTATTCGCTCCAATGATATTCACCATCCCTTTCCCTACAATGACAAATGTGGCCGGTCAGTATAACCAAATGATGATACACGGGGGTAACTTCATCAAGAACATTACCTCATTCTTTACTGTATTGGCACTGTTTATACTGCTTTTCAACGGGGACTGGCGCAAGCATGTACTCCCTATTGCTATCTTATGTGGCTATCTCTTAGTCCTGGTGTTCTCTAACTTCGCCCAGTCTGAACGATTCCACTTGCCTACCATCCCCTTTGCCATGATGTTCACCGTATATGCCATATCCTACATGCGAAATCCGACATACAAACGCTTGTACAATTATTGGTGTATCATTATGTTTATCGCTGCCATCACATGGAACTGGTTCAAACTTGCAGGACGCGGCATGATATAATCTCAACGACACCCACTCAACCCACGTAAACAACGAAAACAACTTCATATATGAAAACAGCCTTAATAACAGGTATCACGGGTCAAGACGGCTCCTACCTCAGTGAGTTCTTACTATCCAAAGGGTATGACGTGCACGGTATCATCCGCCGTAGTTCCGTGGACTACCGTGAGCGCATAGCACACCTTGAGGGTATGCCACATTTTCACCTGCACTATGGCGACCTATCCGATTCAATGGGCTTGATACAAGTAATCGGCAAGGTACGCCCCACAGAGATATACAACCTTGCAGCCCAGTCACATGTGCAGGTTAGTTTTGACTCACCCGAATATACCGCCAACATCGATGCGACGGGTGTGCTGCGTATCCTCGAGGCTGTCCGCGCCTGCGGATTGACAGACACCTGCCGTATCTACCAGGCTTCCACATCCGAACTATACGGCAAAGTGGAACAAGTCCCTCAAAACGAGAATACACCTTTCCACCCATATAGTCCTTACGCCGTTGCAAAACTATACGGCTACTGGATCGTCCGCGAATACAGAGAGGCGTACAACATGTTCTGTTGCTCAGGAATACTATTCAACCACGAGTCCGAACGGCGAGGAGAAACTTTTGTCACACGCAAGATAACCCTTGCTGCTGCACGCATCGTGCAAGGCAAACAGGAATGTCTATACCTCGGCAACCTATCCTCACTGCGTGACTGGGGATATGCCAAAGACTATGTCGAGTGCATGTGGCTCATACTACAACACACAACACCAGATGACTTCGTTATCGCCACCGGCGTACAGCATTCCGTGCGCGAGTTCTGCGACCTCGCTTTCCGTGAAGTTGGCATAACATTGCAGTTCCAAGGAGAGGGTATCAACGAGAAAGGCGTCTGTGTAGCAGGACCAGAGCACCTCATCGGAAAGACTCTCGTTGCGGTCTCAAAGGACTTCTACCGCCCCACAGATGTAGTCAATCTTTGGGGCGACCCCACAAAAGCAAGGGCTGAACTCGGATGGAACCCGAACAAAACGTCATTCGAGGAACTTGTCCGCATCATGGTTCGTTCCGACATGAAGAAAGTAGCCGCCGACCATGCCGCCGAACAAGCCCGCACCAACCTCGCCGAATACCTCGAGAAAGGTATCGTCAAGTAACATCACTGTCCAACGGAAACGATCTTAATACACGTAATAAACTGACAATATGTATTCTCCCTTGTTCTCGATACTGATAGCCAACTACAATAATGGTCAGTACCTGATGGATGCTATCCGTAGTGTTCAGGCGCAGACCTATACTAATTGGGAGATAATCATCGTGGATGATGGAAGCACCGACAACTCGCGTGCCATCTACGAGCAACTGGCACGCGACGGTCATGCCACGATCACGCCTCTCACTGACGAGCCCCTGCCCATGCCTACACGCATCCCCTTCTCAACTCTCAACTCTCAACTAAAGATATACCTCTCCCCTACGAACCACGGTTGCGGTTTCACGAAGCACCAGTGTGCGGCTTTGGCGTGTGGGGAGTTATGCGGATTCCTCGACCCTGACGATGCTCTCACGCCGGACGCCTTGCAGGTGATGGTGGAGGCACATAGGCAGCATCCGGAGGCGGCCGTGGTAGGCTCATGCTATTGGGCTACTGATGAGAGCCTGAAACCGATGTGGCGATCCTATCAAAAAGTACTGCCCGAAGGAGGTACATGGCTTACTACAACCGCTACTGCTCACGCGCCTATTCCTTTTGCTTCATACAAAGGTGAAAGGTACTTAAAGACAGAGGGGATAAACATAGATATGAAGCGTGCTGTGGACTTTGACTTGTATTCCAAATTAGAGGAGCAAGGCGGGATAAGGTTCCTGCCCGATATCACGTACTACTACCGCCAACACTCGAACCAGATATCCACGCATGGGGATTTCAGGAGTCTCTATTGGCAGATATACGTCATCATCAAGGCGTGCGAGCGCAGACATATACCCGCTGATGAGGTAGTGGACAGTCTGTTGAAAGATAACTGGCAGTGGTATATCAAGAACGGCGTGGGTTATGAAGTGCCGAAGCCGTTGCCTCCGCTGTGGCGTCGTGTCTATTCACGAGTGAAACGACTATGCAAGAAGATGACTGTACTGCGTGCTGATGTATGAATGTATGATGGTTGAATGTTAAAAATAATAAGTTTTTGAGTAGATTCAGATCAGGTTAAGGTCGGCTCAAGATCGGCTTATGTTCTGCTGAAGGTCAGGGGAATGTTAATTTGTAATTTTTAATGTGTAATTGATGTTGGATACTATGTTATGCGCAATGATTGTAATGCGGTTGCTTTGTTATGCAAGAAGATACTAAAGATACTACATCTGTGTTAGTGAGTGTTGTGGTGCCTATCTACAACCCAAGTGCGCTATTGGAGCGTTGCCTGCGGTCGTTATGTGCGCAGACGCTGCAGGCGATGGAGATAGTGTGTGTATTGGATTGTCCCACCGACGGCAGTGACCGTGTGGCAGAGCAGTATGCAGCGAGCGATAGTCGTGTTCGCGTGATACATAACAATAGGAACATGGGGGTAGGAGGCAGTCGTGATACAGGTATTCAAGCCGCACGAGGGGAGTATATCGGTTTCTCGGATGATGACGATTATGTGGAGGGTGCGACCTATTACGAGGACTTGTACCGCGCCGCACAGGCACAGCAGGCGGATGTGGTGATATCGGCAGTGGCAATAGACCGAGCAGAAGGGACGACCATTATACCTGTGTCGAAGACGGACACCTATACCCATTTGCAGTCAATACTCTATCCCGAGCAGACTCAGTTGGTGTACGAGCCGTTGGCACGCAGCGTGTGGCATTCGCTATATAGGCGGGCGTTCTTGCAGGAACATAGTGTGCGTTTCTATGACCGCCGGACGCACTTGGAGGAGGACACACTGTTTAATGTGCAGGTGTTTACGCAGACGGAGCATGTGGCGATAGTACCGCAGGCATATTACCACTGGGACTTGACACGCAGCACACGCAATGAGAGTAACTACCGCTCTACCTACGACATACACGCTGTGCATCGGTTCTTCACGGTGGTGAAACAGAGTGTTGAGGCATCACCACTATTGACGCATAAACAGCAGAAGACACTGCTGGCGGACTGTCTGTCGGGACTATTCTATACCCGCTATTGTGCACTGCGTAACATCGACCCGCAGACGATAGCCGACACATTAGGAGAGGACTTGCAGTATATACGTATCCGCAATGTGATACATGTCTGCTATACCTCTCCTAAACAGATTCTTAGACACGGACTGATGTTGCTCAAGTTTTACCATTATATTCACTATCTCCGTCAACAGATTTGATATGTCTATATGGAAGCGTATATATCGCAAAGTGATGCATGTATTCCACCCTGTAGTGGGAGAGATATGGTGCTTGCATCGGGTAGTGCCGGAGCGCAGTTGGGCATTGGAAAACCGTGAGTTGGAAATAACACCTGCCTACCTGGAACAGTTGATACACACTTATTATGCGAAAGGCTTTCATTTTGTGTCGTTAGATACTTTTGTAGCAAAACTCAACCGTTTCCGCATGCCTTGGCAAAAGAAGATGGTTGTGGTCTCTTTCGATGACGGGTTCCGAGATATATATGCATATGCGTACCCTATCTTTTGTAAGTACCACATACCATTCATTGTCTATCTGACGACCTCTTTTCCAGATGGGCAGACGGATCTATGGTGGTTGCATTTAGAACAACTGCTGCAAGACAGACCTGACCGTCAAAGGGCATACACGGAGGCTATCCGACAGATATATGCCGGTAGCGACACGCCCGCACATGTCTTTGCTGCTACCTATAAGCCCTCAGCAGAGTGGGACGCAGGACCCTACTTGCTGACATGGGAGATGCTGCACGAGATGCAACAGTCCGGACTGATGACAATAGGCTCACATACCGTCACGCACCCGATGTTGGCAAAGATACCAATGGAACAGGTAGAGAAAGAGTTATTGGCATCTCGTGAGCGTATCCAGGTAATGATGGGTATGACACCACGGCACTTCTCATATCCGCATAGCAGTACCACGAAAGAGATGGAACCAGTAGTGAAGCGGGTAGGGTACAGCACGGCTACAATAGGCTATGGTGGCAGCATACGACGTGGAGCAGACGCATATATGCTGAACAGAAACTATATCACACAACAATGAACAATATACTTGACAAGATACGCCGTTTCTATCTACGCAATCTACCAAAGTTAGTCTTTGGTAATGACGTATGCATGCATATATGTCTGTATGTATGTCGTCATCGCAAGCGGGCAATGCACATCTCAGAGGGACTGTTCGTGTATCCTTTCTTCAACGCTTATTTCATCCAGAATATGCTGTCGTCGGCTATGTATAGTATCGCACGAGGGTATAACCCTTATATCGCTTTGGGCGGACGGGGGCAGGGCTACACCAACTGGGACACTTTCTTCCGCCAACCGTTCGACACAACTGCCGAGCAGGTGACAAAAGTCTGCGACCGTACTACGGGGCATTATAACTTCTCGTTCACCATGGCGTGGCACCCACATGAGTTACGCCGTTGGACACGAGCCTATCAGACACTGGTGCATCTCAATGAACAGACGCAGCGTTATGTGGATGCCGACTACTCGGCTATCATAAGTTGCGAAGATCATGTGTTGGGTGTGCTATGCCGTGGCACAGACTACGTCACTATACGCCCGAAGGGGCACCCACGCCAGCCGTCGGTGGAACAGGTAATAGCCGAAGTGCAGGAGCAGATGCGCACGGGGCAGTATAACAAGATTTATCTTGCTACCGAAGACCAACGCATCACCCTGCAGTTTGAAGAGACGTTCCCAAACGAGATTATCACCAACCGTCGACAGTATTTCGATGAGGCGTTTGAGACGATGTATAGCCAAAACAATACACTCGACATCACCGACGTGAACCTGCACCGTGACGATGCCAACTACTGGCGTGGTATTCAATACCTCTCGTCAATGGTTATCCTCTCACGCTGTCAGGCGTTAGTGGCAGGTAATTGCGGTGGGACGATACTGGCGTTGATGATGAACGACAACCAATATCGCTATACACATGTATTTAATTTGGGAATGTATGACTAAGCCGCGTATATCTGTTATTCTGCCTGCGTATAATGCGGGTCGTTACCTGCGGGAGGCAGTGCAGTCCATCCTTGACCAAACATATACGGACTTTGAGATACTACTGCTGAATGATGGTAGCACCGATGATACGGAGCAGGTGGCACTGTCGTTCACTGACCCTCGTGTGCGTTATATCCCTAACCCGCACAATATGGGATTAGCAAATACTATCAACCGAGGCATATCATTGGCGCAAGGCGAACTCATCGCCCGTATGGATGCCGACGATATATCGCTACCGACACGTTTCCAGACGCAGGTGGAATATCTTGTTGCACACCCGGAGGTGATGCTCTGCTCCTGCGGAATACAGCAGTTTGGTGCAGCAGACAGACTGATGGTAGGAAAGAACGACTTCGAACAGGTAAAGGTGGATATGCTCTTCTCGTCGGCTATAGGACATGCCTCGTCGATGTGGCGGAGAGCGTTTTTCGAAGAGAACAACCTGCTGTTCGACCAAGACGAGTTCCCCGCCGAGGATTACGGACTATGGGCAAGAGCGGTGTTCTGCGGCACGCTGGTGAATATACCCGAAGTACTATATCGCTATCGTATCTATCCCGAACAGGTGACAGCAACCGACAAACGCTCGCATGTGCGCTGTCAGGACATTCGTCGGCGATATATACTGAGGATCTGTCCGACTATTAGCGTGGTGGATATGGAGGCTTTCTTGCGGCTATGCGAGAGTGTGACCTACAGCGACTGGCGGCGGGCACAGCGGTTCGTGAAAGCGTTTATACATGGCAACACATTCCTGCGGACGGTACGCCTACGGAAGACACTGTATAGTTACCTCAGTCAGATGGCACGGGACGGGGCACGTAGCCCACAAACGACAGGCTGGCAACGACTGTACCTGCGATGCATGGAGGAGATATACCGAATACGACGAGGGTTGGTCAAAGTTTAATGGGATACAAAAGACTTGTCAACAACCTTAATATACATTACAACTGAAGAAAAGGCACATTATCTAACAAAAACAAAGCGTCATAAACCAACCGATTTATAACGCCGTGGGTGGAATGTGGGGCTCGAACCCACGACACTCGGAACCACAATCCGATGCTCTACCAACTGAGCTAAGACCACCATAAAAACTTTCTTCATCATGCACTATCCATATGTCATAGAAAAGCACACGTTCTCGAAAGCGGCTGCAAAGGTAATGCTTTTCTATGATACCACCAAATATCTGACACAAAAAAATACATTTGTTATTGGACAGTACGCTTTGGTAGGTCGTCGTTTCTTTTGTTGTCGGCGATAGCGTAACTCATGGGGAACGTGAGCAGCCGGTTTACCGGTATTGTCTGCGTGGACATGATTATAGATAGTCTGCGGGCATATATGTATCCATTCTTTGGCGAGTACACTGCTTATCTGCCGATGCGACCAGTCCTCGTCTAATATCATCTGTTCTATGCGCCACCATAGGATTGCATCTTTGCGGTGATTGCCTAAGGTACTATGTTTACGACTCTCGCATTTCTCTTGTGCAACCGTAAACACATACCGGTTATGGCGGTTGGAGTTGCGCTGTATCTCGTGCGTGACAGTCGAGGGATGAACGCTTATCTCTTGGGCGATATCTTTTTTGCGTTGTTTTCTTGCCAGTCCTAAATAAATGTCGTACCTTTGTTCTGGAATTAGTGGGCTAATAGACATTTCGGGCTAATAGACATTTCTTGTACCTGGAATTGCTGTAATGGGATGATTTTCATATATTTGCAGGCAAAAAATATAAAATGCGGGCTAATAGACATTTCTTGTACCTGAAATTGCTGTAATGGGATGATTTTCATATATTTGCAGGCAAAAAATATAAAATGGACAAAAATTACCCTCAAAACAGTGCCCCAAATGTGATTCCTACGCACTTATCAAAAAGGGAAAAATAAATGGTCGACAGCGTTGGTTATGCAAGGACTGCGGACATATTTTTGTGCGTTGCTACCACCTTTCTGGCAAGAAATTATATGCTGATTACTTGTTCGGCAAGCAGACCATTCAGCAACTATCCGTTTCTTATCATCTTAGTACACGGCAAATACAACGACGACTTAATGAATCAATTCATTCGTTAGCGTTTATCCATTCCAAACCTCATGCTGTTGCCATTCAAATGGATGCTACCTATTGGGGTAAAAATAACGGATTGTTAGTCATTAAAGATGTGTATAGGGGTGAGGTCTTATGGCGCAAATTTCTTGTGAAGAAAGAAACCATAGCAGACTATTTAGAAGGCGTAAACCATCTAAAATCGCAAGGGTATACCCTTGTTGGCACGGTTGCTGATGGGCTACGAGGATTACAGCAGGCATTAGGACAAGCACTCGGAACAATCCCATTTCAATACTGTCAATTCCACGCCATTCATTTTGTACGATTGCAATTGACGACACGCCCGCAGACCCAACCGGGGCAACAACTGTTAGCCATTGCCAATGGGATGACACATACCGATCGAGAATCCTTTGAAGGCGCCTTAACAGAATGGTTTGAACAATGGAATGGTTATAGCAACGAGCGCACGATTAGCGATAACGGACATTCCTTTTACACCCACCGGCGTTTGCGTACGGCAGCGAGAAGTCTAAAGCGAAATATGGATGTACTTTGGACATTCTACACTTACCCTGAACGGAAGGTGCCCAATACCAATAATGCGATGGAAAGTTTCTTTGCCGGACTGAAAAGATTAGTAGGTGTACGTAATGGGTTGTCCGTGCAACATAAGAGAGCGATGATTGACGCATATATTATGGTCTACAACGCCGATAAATAAAGCCATTTGATGGCGTTTCAGGTACAAGAAATGTCTATTAGCCCGAATTAGTTGTTTACTCATAGCAATACAAAATCAACTGATTTCCGGGAGAGGTGCAAATCCTCTCCTGTTTTTTGTATTGCATTTGACTTGGACGCTCTCTCTATCCTCTCAGTGGAGGGTACCGGAACTTGGAGGATAGAGAGAATTTTGTAGTACTAAAAATTGCGTTTCTAAATGGAAACTATACAAGTCTTTCTGCATTTCTCTTTACAGAAAGACTTTTTCTTTCTCACAACTATACTAACAATGAGACTGCCTAACTTTACTTGTTAGACAGCCCCTTATGCAGACACTAATCGGACTTTTCGTCCATATCTTACAACTTTTAGAGCCACTTCCCGGACTCGAACCGGGGACCTACGCATTACGAATGCGTTGCTCTACCAACTGAGCCAAAGTGGCAAAAAGTCTTAGCCCTAAAAAGCGAGTGCAAAAGTACAGCTTTTCACTGAATGCTGCAAATGTTTTTGGGTAATTGTACTTTTTTTCCTAACTTTGCCAGCAGAAAAAGATAAACGGAATGGAATATGCAAGGCAAGAATAATGACATTATACGGATGTCCCTAAGTCTCTACGTAAGACGATGGCTATGCTTATGTATAGTTATAAGTCCAATGGTCCTATGTGCGCAATACTATACACATATTTTGGATGGTAATATCAAGACGCTACGTGTTCGTTATACAGAAACGGAACAATTGCAACGCCCATTTCTTGTACTTGGGCAGAATGGGGTAGATGGTGCAGATCCAAATAACACACTCGAGGTATCATTTGATGAATTGACCCACGATATTCATCAATATTCCTATACCATTCACCACCTAAACAGAGATTGGACACTATCTGACTTAAACAGTTATGAGTATGTACGAGGTTTCACAATGGCAGACATAGTGGACTACGCATTGTCAAACAATACACAACAAGTTTATACACACTACTCGTTCAACTTTCCTAATGATGATATGCAGTTGCTGGTTAGCGGAAACTATGCTCTGACTATCCACCGAGATGGAAATATGGATAAGCCCGTCGCAATAGTTACTTTTGCTGTTGTCGAACCAATAGTCAATATATCAGCCAACGTACGCTCTAACACAGACATAGAGTTCAATGGTCGCTACCAACAGTTAGACATAGATGTTCGTACCGAAAACTTGGATATACGCGACCATAATGAAATACGTGTGGTAGTTAGACAGAACAACCGTTTGGATAATCAAGTTACATTATCTACACCGACTTTCGTAGAGCCTGGACGTCTTCGGTACGTTAATCAGCAAGCACTGATCTTCGAAGGAGGAAACGAATTCAGACATTTTGATGTGTATTCTGTGTACTATGCTGGCTATCATGTGGATAGAGTACGTTATGCACAAGGCGAATATCAAGCATTCCTGGAAACTGACGAACTGCGTGGTACTTTGGCAAAAGGAGCTAACAGAGAAGGATTACCCTACTTAACAGAGTATGATAATAATGGACAATTGCAGATCAATGCCGAGAACACAAACGATGATGATACGGACGCAGAGTATATGTGGGTACATTTCTGTTTGCCATTAACAACACCGATAATTGATGCTAACATTTTTGTTGGTGGAGATATATTCCTAAACCAATTTACCGCTGACAACCTAATGACATATGATGGGCAACAACAGTGCTACTTTTTATCTGCTTACCTCAAACAAGGTGCATACGATTATATGTATTATGTGTTACGTTCCAAGATGAAATCATTGCGTGCCAACACAGGTGTCCCCTCTCTAATTGAAGTAGAAGGCTCACACTGGCAAACGCAAAACGAATACACCATATATGTGTACCATAGACCTTTTGGCGGACGATATGATAGATTGGTCGGATACTACTCAACGACCTCTGTAAATAATGAAAAATAGATAATATTTTGAGAAAATATACATATTACTTGCATCTTAAACAAAAAAGCACTACCTTTGCCGGTGAATTGTGAGAGGGGACCGCAAATGGTTCCCTCATCTTTTGCCAAAAGACGAGAACAATTTGTTGTTAACCAGGTACATATTGCACGAATAATAGGGGGCGCAAGAGATCGGGCAATGGTTAAG
>CAVKDW010000038.1:0-16019 GCA_963655075.1 Muribaculaceae bacterium
TACAACCACAAGAAAGTTCACACAGTTAGCGTGAATTATGTGGTTGTAAGGAGTTATACAAGGCTCCCTCAAATGCGTTGTACTACTTCTTTACGAGAAAATAGTTTTACCAGGACTTTTTCTTCGAGTGCGAAATAATAGCCAATGCTGTTAACAATATGTCTTGTATCGTTATGCTGTCGATACGGGTGCAAAGGTAGTGAAAGATTTGCAAGTGTGCAAATGTTTGGTTGAGAGTTGAGGGGAGAGGAGGGGGAAGCGTAGCATATACAAGCAAGTCTTGCGACTTGTCGCAGGCGAGGCGCCCGCGTCCCCAGTCCGACCGCAGGCGAGATGTCTGCGGACAGTGAAGATTGGTAATTTGAATTATGAACGGGTAACACGGTTACGGGCTGCGCGGTTGCGCAGCCCGTAACGATATTCAGTCCTATATCTCCCTCTTTTGGAGGGGTAAGGGGAGGTCGGAGGTCTCTTTATTTCACTTCTACACCCATCAGTGTATAAGTCTTGTCATCGCGTACTATAAGCACGTGTCCGTTCCGTAGTATCTTCTTGGTCTGAACCGTGTCTATCTGTACGTTCCTGACATCTGTAGCGGCAGAGTCATAAATGATATTTATGTTCCGATCATACGAGTTTTTAGCAGCGATCACTACTTTGACACGGTTGTTTGTGTCATACGTCACTGTGACCGTACCGGATACGAGGAAATAAAGTCCTATTGTCCGTACATTGAACGAAGCGTCCAGGAGTCCTGTGTATGCTCCTGTCAAGTGACCGCCAACGACCCCCGATGAAGCGGTGACAGTACCTGCTTGTTCTGTGAGGTCTATCGGATAGACTCCTGCGGCGGGCATAGTGTCTGTTTGTATGACCGTCTCAGCGACATTGAATGTAAGGTCTAACACACGTCCATCATCCTTTGCTACGGCCTGGAGGTATATCACGGATTCTTTTTCCAGGTCGTGTGCAAAGAAGAATACGTAGTCTTCGGGGGTATAGGTCTTCGACAGATCTTCCGTTTCCGTATCGAAATCCAACCCTTCTTTGTACGTATAGGAAGATTGGAAAGTAAAGATATAAAGTATCGAGTCCGTGCATAGCAAAGATGCTTTAATATCGAAGAGTGTGTCTGTCCCGGTAGCAGAAACAACGATCGTAGCGTCTATTATACCTACACTCGTGGTATCTCCCCCGTTGATTTTATCAACAAACGTGAATCGATCCGATATATTTTTGTCTTCGACATACGAGTAGGTTCCCACAGGGCTATCTTTTTCAGCGTAGAAGTCAATTTGTACACCTATCTGTGTGTTGGAGTAATATACATAGTAGTCCCCTGCGTAGGAATCATATTTAAACGGTTTGATATTATCGAACGTTGTTTTGATCGTGTCTTTGGCTATCGGTTTTTCGAATTTGAGGTCCATCCTGTAGTACCTGAGGTCGTCTCCCAAGAGCAATCCTGTAAGCGTATTTGCAGCAGCATCAATCGTTATAGATCCGGACAAGAAACCTACAACCTTGGTGCCTATGGCTAAGAAACTGCTCGTGAAATCATCGACTGTATAGTTGCCATCGGGGTATTTATCGGATTTAAGCCAGATACTCAGTGTATAATCATTGCTACTTGCAGAGATAATGACAGAATTCAGTCCCCACTCAATCAGTGATGCATCAATATTGAGATTACCCAGTTTCACATCTACCGTATCCATTATCTTGGGCAGCGGAGAAGTGAATTGTACGTTGTACATCACGGAATCCGTACCAATCATATTGAAGTCTATCAGGTAGTCGTTGTCTTTTACCGAAGCATACAGACTTGCTTTCTTATCCAGGACATGAGATTTGGTCATTGCAGCACCTTCGTTCATTGCCACAAAAGTCATTGCGCTGTCTAACTGTTCTGCCGGGTGGTTATAAAAGACCGTGCTATCCAGCACCATTGCAGAAACCGTGTATTTATTGTCTGCTGTCATTCCCTGCACTTGCCATGATTTGGCTTGTATATCCATCGTGGCATTTGGAATGGCAAGATCTATCGTATCTTTAGGCATCAGTTGTCTTTTGAGGTATGACACCGTGATGCATGCTACGTTATTGATATAGAACTTACCCTCTATTTGGAATCCCTGTCGGGTCGGTGTGAAACTGATATATACTGAGTCAAAGGTTTGGGCAATAGATTCTTTTTCTATGCTGCATGAGGAAGAGGTCAGGTCGCAATCTTTGGAAGTATAGACTCCTCTCAGTGGCGAGTTGTCATGTTTGATATACAGAGCGATGAAGTTTTTCGGGTCGTCTGATCCATCGTTAAAAGAGAGGAAGTATTTACCTGTCCATGCACTGTAACTTTCCTTGTAGGTCAATGCTTCACCAACCACATCGTTGAAGGAGATGTTTTTTACTTCTGCCGTCTTGGACGGTGTCTTGAGAGCAGGCACTGTTGCTTTTTCTGCCTCGATTTGGGCTAACAATGCATTTACGGCACTGTTCTTGTCATGTTGGTAGTGTCTTTTTCCTGCGTCACACCGCCCGGTGTTTGCAGCGGGAGCGGATACCTTGCGCATTGGGGCGTCGGGGAAAGCAAACGCCGTCATGGCAATACTCAGTGTCAAAGATAAAAATAGAAGTTTCTTCATAATAGTATTGATTAAAGTGAATAATTGTTTGTCGGCGGCAAAAGTATGGTATATCTTTAGAATACGCAAATCTTTTGTGAAATATTTTTTTCTTTCCGCATAAAAGTGCGTTAACCTTTTTATCCACACTTGTCAGGGAGTTTCTTTTTCGCCGTTTTTTTGTTTGTGCGGGTCATGAGAAAGCAGTAACTTTGCGGACATAGAAAAATGTTATACTACAGAGTTTACAGGTTATGATAGGTGTGTTCGACAGTGGTTACGGGGGGTTGACGATCTTGCGTTCGATCCGTCAGGTGTTGCCTGCGTATGATTATCTTTACTTAGGCGATAACGCCCGTGCGCCCTATGGTACCCGTTCGTTTGAGGTTATCTACGAATACACTTTGCAGGCAGTGCGTTATTTGGAGCGTCAGGGCTGCAGTCTGATTATCTTAGCCTGTAACACAGCGAGTGCGAAGGCGTTGCGCAGTATCCAGCAGCGTGACATAGATCCTGAACGTTTGCGTGTGTTAGGTGTCATACGTCCGACGGCAGAGGTGGCGCCTCTGCGTACGCGTAGCGGGCATATAGGTATATTAGCGACGCCGGGCACGGTGTCATCGGAGAGTTATGTGATGGAGTTGCGTCATCAGCGTGCCGACTTGGTCATCACGCAACAGGCGTGTCCGATGTGGGTGCCTCTGATAGAAGCCGGAGAGCATCTGCATACGGGTGCAGACTATTTTGTAGAGAAATATATCCGTATGCTATTAGCCCGGGATCCCAAGATAGACACTATCATCTTGGGTTGTACTCACTACCCTCTCCTGCTGTCGAAGATAGAGAAGGTCATTGCCGGCATGGGTATAGATGTCATCACGCAAGGCGACATCGTGGCACACAGTCTTGAGGACTACCTGCGGCGTCATTCGGAGATAGCGGCCCGGCTGCAACAGTCGATGAGAGGAGAGATGGGGCATGTCGGTTATCTGACGACAGAGTCCGCAGAAAAGTTCAGGGAGTCGGCATCCTTGTTCCTGGCAGAACCGGTCAGGGCACAGCATATTGAGTTCTGCTGAGGAGTGTGATTGGGAGACCTAAGCAATGTGTAATGTTTAATGTGTAATTTTTAATGTTTAATTTTTAATTTGGGGTTGTATTTGTGAATACAGGGTTTGGAGGGTGGATGCGACTTGTGTGTTGGTGAGTCCTTTTTGCAGCAGTCGTTGTCGGGCGGCGGTATGGGAGCGTTCTTGTGCGGTAGCGTGGGTGGGGGTGTGTCGGGCGGCAGTGTAGGGGCGTTCTTGTTGTGCGGTAGCGTAGGGGTGTTGTTGTGCGGTAGCGTGGGTGGGGGTGTGTCGGGCGGTAGCGTGGGAGCGTTCTTGTCGGGCGGCGGTGTGGGGGCGTTCTTGTTGTCTGCTGAGGGCGGTATGGAGTAGTTGTGCCAATTCTTGTGGTTGTCGTGTTGTGGCCACATAGCAGTCTGGTAGTCCTACTATGTTTTCCCGTACGTCTCCCACATCGACGGATACTATGGGACAGGAGCATGCCATTGCCTCTTTGATGACCTGCGGGCTGCCTTCTGTCTTGCTGGTGAGCAGCAGGCAGTTCGCTGCACACATCAGCAGGTTGACCTCCTTTCGGGTGTAACCTGTCAGTTCTATCAGACGGATATCGGGGTTGAGGATGCTGACTGCGGCTTGTGCGAGTGGTGCATCTTTGACGGGGTTATCGAAGGCACCTGCAAAGAGTATGAAGGGTGCATGTAGTTGTATGCCCTGTTTGGTAAGGATAGTAGCGAGTTGTCTGCGTGCTTCGTCACGTGTGGTTTGTTGGTCGTCTGTGAGGTCTATGCCACACGGTATGACCGAGTAGTTCGTCAGACGCTTCGTGCCTCTGATGAGGGCTTTCTGTTTGTTTGCCTGCGAAACGAAGATATTCCATGCAGACGCGTGCATAGCCATCCGGGAGAGATGCAGTACATGTCTGTTGTTGATATCGCTACCGTGGTAGGTGGTGACAAGGCGTTTTCTGTATCTGCTCAGAGAGGGAGTGAGTCGTACGGCGAGTGCTACGAGTAGTCCACAGAGCCCATAGTGTGCATGTATGATGTCGGGTTGCAGGGTCCGTATCGTTCTGCTAAGTCGTGGCAGTTCGTGTAGGTAGCCATATATCCCTTTCCCCGTGACAGCATAGCGGGACAGATGTATGTCCCGCTGCTGTATGGCGGTTATCTGCTCTTCGATGAACGGAGCGAAGTGCCCACCTTTGTCTGCTGCTACGATGAGTAGGTGCATATCGGGTCGGCTATACGGAGTGGTCAAGGATACAGGCTTGTGTTGTTTACTCCAAGCCCATACTCTGTTTGATAGCGGGGATACGCGCCCGGGCAGTGGCGGTGGCGCGGTCGTAGTCTTGCGGTGCAGGCATGGATGCCGGTATCTCGAAGTAGTACTTGATCTTGGGTTCGGTACCACTGGGTCGCACGCTGATTTTGAGTCCTCCTTCGGTGAAATACTGCAGTACGTTGTTAGTGGCGTTGAGTGACATGGTGATGGGTGTCTCCACCCATTGTCCATTGATGAGTTCGCGTTGGATGAGTGTGGAGAAGTCCTTGGTCTTGATGACTTTCTCGCCGGCAATCTCAGTGATAGGGTGTTGGCGGTAGTCCGCCATCATCCGACGTATCTCCTCTGCTCCTGTCTTACCCGGTCGCACCACATTGATTGTGGTCTCGTGCTGGAAGCCATACTCCATATATATATTGAGCAGGTAGTCATAGAGTGTCATGCCGTTGTCTTTGGCATAGGCTGCTATCTCACAGATGAGGCATATAGCGGACGGTGAGCATTTGTCGCGCACGGCGTCGTAGGCGAGGTATCCGAAACTCTCTTCTCCGCCGCCGATATACTTGTGCGTGCCTTCCCACTCACGGATACGGTTGGCTATCCATTTGAAGCCTGTATATTCGTCGGTGAGTGTCACGCCTTGCCGGTCGGCAATCTTTCGAATGAGTTCGCTGGTGACGATGGTCTTGACGAGGTAATGTTCCGGGCGCAGTTTGCCAAGTTTCTTCATGTTATTGATGATGTAGTAACTATACATCATGCATGTCTGGTTGCCGTTGATGATCGTCCATTCGCCTTTGTCGTTACGGCATACGATGGCTATACGGTCGGCGTCCGGGTCGCTGGCTACTACGATGTCGGCATTGAGTTTGGTACCGAGTTCCATGCCCATTGTCATCGCCTCAGCGTTCTCGGGATTAGGGCTCACCACTGTCGGGAAGTTGCCGTCAATGACCATCTGTTCCGGTACAACGTGTATGTTTTGGAAGCCCCATGAGCGCAGGCACATCGGGATGATCTGGCGTCCTGCTCCGTGCAGCGGTGTATAGACGATGTTCAGGTCTTTCTGACGGAGGATAGCCTCTTGGTCAATCATCACTGTCTTGACTGTCATCATATAGTCGTAGTCCATCTCGCCTCCGATGATCTGTATCAGGTCTTTGTCGCCTCCGCGTTTCACCTCCTCTATGCTCACTTTATTCACCTCGTCGATGATACCCTGGTCATGCGGTTGCAGCACCTGTGATCCATCCTCCCAATAGGCTTTGTAGCCGTTGTACTCTTTGGGGTTGTGGCTGGCAGTGACGTTGACGCCTCCCTGGCATGACAGATGACGTATAGCAAAACTGACTTCGGGTGTGGGTCGCAGGCTCTCGAAGAGATAGACCTTGATACCGTTCGCAGCGAACACGTCGGCTACTGTCAGTGCGAACTCGCGTCCGTGGTTACGGCAGTCGTGTCCTACTACGACGCTCACCTGGTTGGTTTTGAGGGTGGTAAATTCTCCCTCGCGTTGCACCTTGAGCAGGTAGTTCGCGTAGCCTTGTGTGGCTTGTGCCACGATGTACCGGTTCACGCGGTTGGTACCCGGTCCCATGATGCCACGCAGTCCGCCTGTACCGAACTCGAGTGTGCGGTAGAAGGAGTCGATGAGTTCTGTCTTATCTTCGGCGTTCATCATCGCCTTGACTTGTTCGCGTGTCTCTTTGTCGAAAGGCTCCTCTGTCCATGTTTGGGCAAGTGCCATGATTCTGTTGAGTTCTTCGTTGTTCATAGTTATGTGTTTTTTAATTATATCTTATCTGTTACGGGTGGCAAAGGTACGTTTTTATTTTGAAACACACAAGGCAAAACCTCCAAAGGCTATCAGAGTGCATGTTATTCGCAGTTTGGAATGTGGGTATCCGATGTTGCCGGTGAGCGGAGGATCTGGTTATGTTCGGCACAATCACCCAATAATCACCCAATAAGCGTTTAATTTGTAATGTGTAATTTTTAATGTTTAATTATAGCGGGTGTGGTTAGTGTGTGTGTCGGGACTTATAGGTCCGGAAGTGGAGATGGGAGGACGGTAGTGGTTGATAGGAGGACTGTAGTGGTTGATGTGTTGTAGCGTGGCTTGTTTTTTTGTTCGGTTTAGCGACAGCCAGGGTGACTGCTACGACGATCATGGCTATTCCTATGACAGATCGTGTGGTGAGTTGTTCTCCGAATATGGTCACTCCGATGAACACGGCAGTGAGTGGTTCCATTGCTCCCATGATAGCCGTCTGTGTAGATCCTATGCGTTGTATAGCGATAGCGGTGAACGTGAGTGACAGTGCGGTGGAGAACAGTCCTGATCCTATGCTGCATCCCCAGTACAGTTGGTGCGGTGTGGTGATATTGCCTTGTATAAGCAGTCCTATAGCGAGCACGACCACTCCTGTGAGCAGTGCATAGAAAGTGGCTTTGACAGGAGGCATAGTGGTTATATGTCCTTTGTTGATAAAGACCAGGTATGCTGCATACATGACTGTGGAGATGATGACAAGTACAATCCCTATGGTACTGACATTAGACACTCCGCTCATGTCGCACAGCACGAACACTCCCGCCGTAGCCAGCAGCAGGCACAGCCATACTATCCACGATACTCTTTCGTGGAAGACAAAAGCCATGAGCACTGCGGTCAGTATGGGGTACAGGAAGAGTATGGTGCTGGCTATACCAGCGTCCATATACCGGTATGCCTCGTACAGCAACAGGGAGGAAAGTACCATCAGCACCCCGAGGATAACAAGTTGTACGGCTTCGTGTTTAGTCAGTCGGAAGTCTATATGTTCGCACAGCATGGGTATCGCCAGTAGCGGGATACTGAACAGGTAGCGGAAGAAGAGCACCGATATGGCATCCATCCCTTGTTCGTAGAGTGGTAGTGCGAAGAGAGGGTTCAGTCCGTAGAAAGCGGCAGCCATGATGCCGCAGGTGTAGCCAATAATCTTGTTATTGTTCATACGTTATCCGAAAAGCGCGCAAAGGTAGTATAATTGCGTGAGATGGACAAACATTTTTGTTTCGTTTGGTCTTCTCTTGAGAAAATAAGGTGTGTGCGTATAAATTTAGCGGGGTGTGTTGTCGGATTTTTTGTATATGTTGTGAGAAAGCAGTACTTTTGTGCATTGTTTCATTTTTAGGGGTAGTGTGGCGTTGTTCCCTACCCGATTCGCAGTCATGGCAAATACAAAGTACATCTTCGTAACCGGGGGAGTTGCATCTTCCTTAGGCAAAGGCACCATTGCAGCATCTCTTGGCAAGTTGTTGCAAGCGAGGGGTTTCAGAGTTACCAATCAGAAGTTGGATCCTTATATCAATGTGGATCCCGGTACGCTCAACCCCTATGAGCATGGTGAGTGTTTTGTTACTGTTGATGGTCATGAGGCGGACTTGGATTTGGGTCATTATGAGCGTTTTTTGAACGTTGAGACTCACAAGTCGAACAACATCACGACGGGTCGTATCTATCAACACGTGATAGAGCGTGAGCGTCGTGGGGACTATTTGGGTAAGACGGTTCAGGTGATCCCTCATATCACGGATGAGATAAAGAATGTGATCATTTCGTTAGGAGAGAACAATGATTTGGATTTTGTTATCACTGAGATTGGCGGTACGGTTGGTGATATCGAGGGTTTGCCTTATATAGAGGCTGTCCGTCAGATGCGTTGGGAGATGGGTCGCAACTGTTGTTGTATTCACTTGACTTATGTCCCTTACTTAGCGGCAGCCAAGGAGTTGAAGACCAAGCCTACCCAGCACTCGGTGAAGGACTTGCAGCGTGACGGTGTTCAGCCGGATATTATCGTGTTGCGTACGGAGCATGAGGTGCCGAGTGACTTGCGTAAGAAAGTGGCGTTGTTTTGCAATGTGGACGAGGATGCGGTGATACAGTCCCGTGATGCCCGCAGTATCTATCGTGTGCCGCTGAATATGCAGTCTGAGGGTTTGGATAAGGTGGTGCTACGTAAGATGGGTTTTGATGTGAGCAGTCTGCCTGAGCCCGACATGAGAGATTGGACAGAGGTGTTGCATAAGATAGAGAACTCGAAAGAGGAGGTCCGTATAGCGTTGGTTGGCAAATATGTACAGTTGCAGGATGCGTACAAGTCGATACGTGAGTCCCTGCATATAGCGGCTGCCTATAACGATAAGAAGTTGGTGTTGAAGTCAATCCTGAGTGATGATTTGACTGATGAGAACATAGCGTCTTCATTGGAGGGTCAGCAGGGTATAGTGATTGCCCCGGGTTTTGGTGGTCGCGGTGTGGAGGGCAAGTTCGCTGCGTTGCGTTATGCGAGAGAGAAAGGTATCCCTTGTTTCGGTATCTGTATGGGTATGCAATGTATGGCTATTGAGTTTGCCCGTGATGTGTTGGGTTACAAGGACGCCAATAGTACGGAGTTCTCTGAGGATACTCCTTATCCTGTGATTGATATGATGCAGGAGGTGAAGTGGAAGATGCAAGATGCACGTGGCGGTATGGGTGGCACGATGCGTTTAGGTGCTTATCCGTGTCAGTTGCGTGCCGGTAGTCGTGCTGCTCACATCTATTTTGGAGAAGATGCTACGGAGGAGATGATTATTCATGAGCGTCATCGTCATCGTTATGAGTTTAACCATCGTTATCAAACGGAGTTTGAGGCTGCAGGCATGGAGTGTGTGGGTACTAACCCTCAGACGGGTTTAGTAGAGATAATCAGTCTGAAGGGGCATCCGTGGTATATCGGTGTTCAGTTCCACCCAGAGTATTCGTCCACCGTGCTTCATCCGCATCCTTTGTTTGTAGATTTTATCCGCACAGCGGCATCACAAGAATAGTATAATCACCTTTCACAAAGAACAATATTATGCGTAGTGTCCGTATCAATGATTTGACTTTCGATGAATTTCTGACTCCCGATGACATAGCGCGTTTGGTGGATCAGGTTGCTGTTCGTATCAATACGGACTATGCTGACAAGCATCCGCTGTTCGTGTGTGTGTTGAATGGTGCTTTTATGTACGCATCGGATCTGTTCAAGCGTATCACTGTGCCGTCAGAGATCACGTTTATCCGGTTAAAGTCCTATAGTGGAACCCAGACAACGGGAACGATACGAGAGTTGATACCTCTGCAGCAGTCTGTGGAAGGCAGGGATGTGATTATCATAGAGGACATTGTAGATACGGGTCTGACGATGCATCATTTCCGTCGCATGTTGCGTGAGCAAGGTGTCAAGTCTGTCGCATTGACCTCTTTTCTCTTCAAGTCGGACTCTTTAGTGTATGAAGATGCCAAGCCTGAGTATATAGGTATAGAGATCCCTACCAAGTTCATTTTGGGTTACGGGTTAGATTTAGACGAGCAGGGTCGCAACTTGGATGCGGTGTATATGCTGCGTCAGTGATCGTATAAAAAAAGTCTCCACTAAGGGAGACTGATGTTATGCTACTCGTACTTGGTGAACAGGAAATCATTGTACGGGTAGCGTTGTATATGTATGGTCTTGACGCGTTGGTACAGCAGTTGTTTGAGGGTCTCGATATTGGTTCTGTCAGTAGCAGAGATGAATATGCAATCGTCATTCAGTTTTGCCATCCATGTCTTTTGCAGTTCCTCAAGTGAGATGTTTTCCCGCCGTATGGGGGTGAGGTCATCCTGTTCTTTGGGCGTATAGGTGAAAGCGTCTATCTTGTTGAAGACCACGATACGTGGTATGTCCGGCGTTACTTTTTGTGTTTTGTTTGTGTTGTTTGTCCGTCCGTTTGTCTGCCACGGTTTATGTTCTTGTGCCGGTTCATTGCGTGTCAGCAGTTCATTGATTGTCCGTTCCACCACTTCGTATTGTTCTTCGAAATTGGGGTGCGATATATCCACCACGTGTACGAGCAGGTCCGCCTCCCGCACTTCGTCGAGTGTTGATTTGAACGATTCTATCAGGTGATGCGGTAGTTTGCGTATGAAACCTACTGTATCGGACAGTAAGAAAGGCAGGTTGTCTATTGTGACTTTGCGTACGGTAGTGTCGAGTGTAGCAAACAGTTTATTCTCGGCGAACACATCGGACTTGCTAAGTATGTTCATGAGTGTTGATTTGCCCACGTTGGTGTATCCCACGAGTGCTACACGAACCATTTTCCCTCTGTTCTGTCGTTGTGTAGCCATCTGTTTGTCGATCTTCTTGAGTTCTTCTCGTAGCAGTGCTATTCGCTGTCCGATGATCCGTTTGTCGGCTTCTATCTGTGTCTCTCCCATACCACGTCCGGTGACTCCTCCCCCTCGTTGTCTGTCGAGGTGTGACCACATACGTGTCAGTCGTGGTAGCATATATTGCAGATGTGCCATCTCTACTTGTGTCTTTGCGTAGGATGTCTGCGCCCGTTGCAGGAAAATCTCGAGTATGAGTATCGTTCTATCCATCACTCGGACAGGCACTGCATCTTTCTCTGCAGCGGTGTTGATTGTCTTCTCTATATTGCGCAGTTGTCGCGGGGATAGTTCGTCATCGAAGATGAGGAGTGTGATTGGCGTGATATCCGTATCTGTGTGTGTTGTTGTATGGGTACACGTTGCGTTATAGTGTTGGATATAGTCTTTTATCTCCTGCAGTTTACCTTCTCCCACATACGTTGCTGTGTTTGGTTGATCTATACGTTGCACGAAGCGTTTGACGGGTGTGATATGGTTGGTGTCGGCAAGGAATGTCAGTTCGTCGAGGTATTCGCGCGTGCGTTCCTCTGTCTGGTTGGGTGTGATAAGTCCCACAAGTACACCTGTCTGTGTTGTGAATGAGGGTGTTGTGGTGTCGGTTTTTTGGTTGTTTTTGTTTTCTGTCATTGTTTTTTAGTGTGCTTCTAACCAGTTATGTCCCACTCCACAGTCTGCGACGAGCGGTACGGTGAGGTGTACCACGTTCTGCATCTCGTACAGTACTATCTCCCGTACTTTCTCCAGTTCATCAGCAAGTACATTGAAGTTCAGTTCATCGTGCACTTGCATTATCATCTGTGAGTGCATCTGTTCTTGTTTCAAGCGAGCATGTATTGTCACCATGGCTATCTTGATGATGTCTGCAGCAGTGCCTTGTATGGGTGAGTTGACGGCGTTTCGTTCAGCGAAAGCACGTACTGTGGCGTTGTGTGAGTGGATATCCGGCAGGTATCTTTTTCGTCCGAACAGTGTCACTGAGTATCCGTGTTGTCGCACGAACTCTTTCTGCTGTTCGATATATGTCATTATCCCGGGGAAAGCATTGAAATAGTCGTCTATGAGTTTTTTGGCTTCTGTGCGTGAGCAGTCGAGTTGTTGTGCCAGTCCGAAAGATGATATACCATATATGATACCGAAGTTGGCTGTCTTGGCCCGTCGTCGTTGTTGCGGTGTCACCTGTTCGATAGGCACATTGAATATCTTAGCAGCCGTGGCAGCGTGCACATCTTGTCCGAGTCGGAAGGCTGAGAGCAGGTGCGGGTCTTGCGAGAAATGCGCCATAAGTCGTAGTTCTATCTGCGAATAGTCGGCAGAGAGGAAGACACATCCCTCATCGGGTATGACTGCTTGTCGGATGAGTTGTCCCCGTTCGGAGCGTATGGGCAGGTTTTGCAGATTGGGATTGGAGGAAGATAACCGTCCTGTAGCAGTTACCGTCTGGTTGTAGGTGGTGTGTATCTTGCCGTCTATGGGGTTGATATAGGTTGGTAATGCTGTTATATAGGTGGATATGAGTTTCTTGAGTTCTCTATAATCCAATATAAGTTTGACAACAGGATGTCTGTCTTTGATGGTCAGCAGTATCTCTTCGGAGGTTGTGTACTGTCCCGTCTTGGACTTCTTGGCGTTAGAGTCGATATGTAGTCTGTCGAAAAGTATCTCTCCTACCTGTTTTGGCGAGTTGATATTGAATTGTGTCCCTGCCAGGTTATATATCTGTTGTTCGATAGTCTTGAGTTCCTCGGTCAGTTGTTGTTCCGCCCTATGCAATATATTTACATCGATGCGTACTCCTGCTTTTTCCATGTCACGCAGGACGTCCATGAGTGGTAGTTCTACCTCCCGGTATAGGTTCCACAGGGCATTATCGGCTTTTAGTGCATCCCAGTTGGTTGGTATATCAGGGTTATACGCCACCTCCGGGTTGAGGAGATAGGATGCAAGTCGTCTTTTACTGTCCTCGTTTACCGGTTCGTTTGCAGCCGGTGCGATATGTGTCTGTGCATTGATGGGAGCGAACAGGTCGAGTGTCTGTTCTTGTGGTTTGGTGATTATTTTTGCGGGTTGCGGTGCCTGTTTGAGTAGCGAGTTGAACTCGAGTTCTTTGTATATAGTGGTCAATGCGTCCCAGTCTCGCGGCTGAAGCCTCAGAGTGTGTTCGGAGAACTCTATGGGTACATCTGTGCGTATGGTTGCCAAGAAGCGAGAGAAGCGTATGTTGTCCGTCTGTTCGGTTATTTTTTTCTGTAATGCGCCTTTGAGTTGGTCGGTATGTTCCAACAGGTTGTCTATCGATCCGAACTGCTGCAACAGTTGTACTGCTGTTTTCTCGCCTACTCCTTTGCATCCAGGTATATTGTCGCTGGTATCTCCCATCAGTCCGAGTAAGTCAATCATCTGTGTTTGCTTGCTCAGTCCGTACTTGTTGCACACTTCTGCGACGCCCATCTTCTCGAAGCCTCCGTTATGGCGTGGGCGATATATGTATATATGCCGGCTCACGAGTTGTCCATAGTCTTTGTCGGGTGTTGCCATATACACTTCCATCCCCTCTTTCTCGGCTTTGTTTGCCAAAGTGCCTATGACGTCATCCGCCTCAAAGCCAGGCACTTCGAGTATGGTGATGTGCATTGCTTGCAGTATCTGTTTGATATAGGGTACTGCTCGTCGTATATCTTCGGGTGTTTCTTGTCGTTGTGCCTTATACTGTTCGAACGCTTCGTGTCGGAAAGTGGGTCCTTTCGGGTCAAAGGCTACTCCTATATGGGTAGGTTTAAGTTGTTTGAGCAGTTCTTCCAATGTAACCACAAATCCGAATACAGCCGAGGTGTTCTCACCTCGTGAGTTGAGTCGTGGTGTACGGATAAACGCGTAGTATGCACGATATATCATGGCATACGCATCGATGAGGAGTAGTGTCTTCATGGGTTTACCAGTTGATAGGTTGTTGTCCGTGTTGTATGAGGTAGTTGTTTGCTGCAGAGAAGTGTCCGCATCCTATAAACCCCCGGTAGGCACTGAGAGGGCTAGGATGTGGAGCGGTGAGTACCAGATGTCGTTTGCGGTCGATGAATTGTCCTTTGCGTTGTGCATACGCTCCCCATAGCATGAACACCAGATTGTTGCGGTGTTGGTTGAGTGCTTCGATGGCAGCATCGGTCAGTTCCTCCCACCCTTTCCCTTGGTGACTTCCTGCATGATGTGCTTCGACGGTGAGTGTGGCGTTCAGCAACAGCACACCCTGTTCCGCCCATGGGGTGAGGTCTCCTGCGGTTGGGATAGGTTTGCCTATATCACGATTGAGTTCGCGGTATATGTTTTCGAGAGAAGGAGGGACAGGGACTCCTTGTTTGACGGAGAAACATAGTCCATGTGCTTGTCCGATATCATGGTAAGGGTCTTGTCCAATGATGACTACTCGTACCTGATTGAACGGGCATAAGTCGAACGCCCGGAATATCTGTGCGGCAGGAGGGAAGCATTGGCGTGTCTGATAGGCATGCCGTACGAAGTCTGTGAGCAACTCGAAATAAGGTTTATCAAATTCCGGTTGCAGTACTTGTCGCCAACTTTCCTCTATGCGCACGTTCATCTTATTCGACAATCAGCATGGCGTCGCCATAGTCGCCAAAGCGATATTTCTCTTTAATGGCAATGTTGTATGCGTCCATCACCAAGTCATATCCTCCGAAGGCTGCTACCATTATCAGTTGTGTAGAAACAGGAAGGTAAAAGTTAACAAAGAAAGCGTTGGCAACAGAGAAGTCATAGGGCGGGTATATAAACTTGTTTGCCCAGCCGTTGAACTCTTTTATCTGTCCGCTTGCTCCCACTACATATTCGAGTGCCCGCATCACTTCTGTCCCTACTGCGCATATACGTTTGGCATTGTGGTGCGCCTTTCCCACGGTGTCAACTACTTTCTTGTGGATAACAACTTGCTCACTGTCCACCTTGTGTTTGGTCAAGTCCTCAACCTCTATCGATTTGAAGTTACCCAATCCGACATAGGAGGTAAGTGTGCAGGTTTCTACTCCCCGTATTTCTAGTCGTTTGAGTAGGTTCTTGGAGAAATGCATGCCTGCAGCAGGTGCTGCGACGGCACCTATATTCTCGGCGAAGATGGTCTGGTAGCGTTCCACATCCATCGTATCTACAGGTAGGTCGTAGAAGACTTTCTCATACTCCTCGCGCGTCTGCTCATCCATGGGGCGTTGTATATACTTTGGGAGTGGTGTCATTCCCATTGCATAGAGGTGGCTAATGAACTCGTCATCATCGTAGTCAGACAGGAAGCGCAGGGTACGTCCGCGCGCTGTGGTGTTATCGATGACCTCAGCCATAATTGTTGCATCCTCGTCAAAGAAGAGTTTGTTTCCGATACGGATTTTGCGTGCCGGGTCAACCAGCACGTCCCAGTAGCGGTTCTCGTGTTGTAGTTCTCGGAGTAAGAACACCTCGATATTGGCAAGAGTCTTCTCTTTCTTAGCATATAACCGTGCAGGGAACACCTTTGCATCATTGGCAATGATAACATCTCCCTCGTCAAAATATGTAGACAGGTCGCTTACCATCCGGTGTTCTATCTTTCCGGTCTTGGTATGCAACACCATCATACGTGCCTCGTCTCGAAAGCGACTAGGGTATTGGGCTATCAGTTCTTCGGGAAGTTTGAATTTGAAATTGCTCAGTCTCATCCTTTTATATTCTTGTCTAATTCCTTATTTATCATTTCTGTAAACTGTTCGAAGGTCATACAATCTTCGACACGTATGTCACCTATTCGTGTGCGTCGGAGTGCTATCAGGTGTGCTCCGC
>CAVKDW010000039.1:0-3869 GCA_963655075.1 Muribaculaceae bacterium
GATACTGAACAGTGTAACTATACCTGTATTTCATTATTCTTCGATAGGGAACATTCCGGTAGGACGCAGAATAGTATATTCTGTCATCTCTTGATTTGAACGGAAACCGACACCTTGGATAATAGACTTAGCCTTGGTAATGACGATGGACGAATCTGAATAGATAGACTCATCCTTTTGACTCCAATACAACAATGGAGTCTCAAACTTCTCTCCCTCTAAATTGACAGCTAACACATTACCGCGCAACGTCCATAACTGGGCTGGCTCATTGTAAAAAGCATAGTCCGCACGCACAGTGGCATCCGGCACTAAATCCTCATTGAACTTCTCCAAATAGATACCCCTGGGAAACTCCCAATAAGGAGAGTCTGCCTTGTCATACATCTGCCATTTGGAAGTCGTAATACGATAACGGGTAATGCCGGAATCCGAAATCAATGTCGTCACATCATCTGCATCTAAGACCGGTATCGCAGAGCGATCTGTGATGGCATCGGACTGTAAGCGAACATCACGACGCTGACAACCAACAACCAACAAAAGCAACAACACTATAACCAACGCCTGGGCGATAGCTATAGTGTTGATAATATAACTCTTGCTTCTTACCACAAAAATAACTGTAGTTACTGTGCCTTAGGAACACAAATGGTAGTCTTGTTTATCCAACCACCTACACGGAACGGCTCATCAATACTCATCTCTTTATGGAAGAAGATATCCTCCTTACTTGGGAAGTACTGAGAGTATGTGGAAATCAGTTTGTTAGCATCTGTCGTGCAGGAACTGTCTACCTGTTTGGCCTTACGGAACATATCTACTGCCACCCAATATACCGAACGATTCAAGATCGGATCATCAGAGATCTTGGCATTGGCATAGCACAAACCAATAAGAATATAGTTTCTACCATCCTCACCGTTCATCTCTGCAGCCTTATATGCATAGTTCGCAGCCTGTTGGAAGTTCTTCAGATGAGCGTAATATACAAGCGCAATGTTATACAGATAATCAGCCTTATCTTCCGATGTCGTTGCCAAATTGATGGCCTGTTCAAAGTATTGTATCGCACCCTTCGCATCACCTTTCTTCAAACACATCTTTGCACACCCAGCAGCAGACTCATCAGTCGGTTGCAGCTTATGCGCAGCCTCGGCTGCCGCAAAATAGACCTCGCTCTCGGTACAACCCAAGCGACGGTACAACTTAACCACGGCATTGAGGTGGTCAAGGTCTGTGGAATGCGTCCGTACATCCTCGGCATACATAGTATCCATCTGCCCACAGTCCGCAGCACCCGAAGCAGCATACAAACGATCAATATAGTTCTTCTGCGGTTGTACCTCCGTAGCGCGTTTGCCGCCCGCCTTAATTATCTCATCCATCAGTCCCGAAACCGTCTGATAGTCCTTTAGGAACTGGTCACTGTATTGGTCGGGATTGGACTTGTAGATGTTGTAACTCAATTCAACCAACTTGCGCAGAACGATGATTTGCGAATTGGCACCCATACCGGCTACCGACTCCTTCAACCATTCGTAAGCGGGCATTGCCAACTCGTCCTCCGGATAGTGGTCGATATAGTCTATTGCCTTCAATCCAAGCACATAGGCATCAGGATACTTCGGGTCATCAAAATACAGAATACGCTCATCGTGCAATTTCATAATCATCTCGCGCCACATATTCTTCTCCTCTACTGTCTGGGCATTGGCATACTTATGCTCCAATATCTTATCACCATCAATATAGATATTCTTATGGAAGTCAGGACGGCTCTGATACAGTTCTAACCACACTGGATAAGCGTCGTTAAACTGCTCATTCTTCACAGACTCATGACACAACGACAAATGAGCCAAACACTCCTCATCCGTCAGTATCTTTTGTTCTTGTGGTGCAGGTTCAGACACTTCGTTTTTCTTGGGCTTCTTTGCAAAGCCTATCATCGGTATGCATACCGTGAGAGCAATAATCAATAACTTTTTCATATTCTGGTATTTGTTTTATTAGTCCTTTCTCTTTACTCCTTATTCTTATAACTTACGTTTGAAGAACCATGTTTCAGATATAGCGGCATTAACGACAAAACGAAGATAGTTCTCCGACAATAATCCTGTCCCCGCACTGCGATGACCATATTCAAACGTCGTATTAATGACAGTACCTATCGTACGCAAAGGGAAACCAACACCAATAGAGGCTCCTATATCCGGACGAGCCATGTCCGATACGTACGAAGTAGTGTAGTTGAAACCCGCACGCCAATACATCCGCTCTGCATAACTACGACTCGTGGGATTATGACGATACTCCACACCCGCTGACCAACGCTGACGAGTATGCAATGAAGATGTTTGGTTAAAATATAGCGCATTAGACCAATCATGACACTGGTAATCCAATGCAATAGTCAATCGATTGGCATAACTATAACTCACACCTGCTCCATACATCATTGGCATCTCAAAGGCATTAGATACAGATGACACGGTATCGGACGTAGTAGCCTCCACTTGCAAGTACTCACTACGGGAAAAGCGTTGCTTATTCTCAAAAACTCCACCTAAAACTATCGTGTGATTGCCCCATGTATGGAACACCTGCATACCATAACGCAAACGCAAACTATTGATGCGTAAATCATCCGATTGCTTTATCGTGTTCAGAGAAGACTCCGAAAAACTCAATGTGCGGGACTGAGTCACACTACCAAACATATAGTAGGCATTCACACCCAAAGCCACCCAATCACAGATATTAAAACTCAACCCGCCATACACCTGCGTAAAACCACCCTCACCAGCATAAGACTTTGTATAGTGATAATCAGAGTTTAGCGAATCGGATATGGCAAAGTCATAACCAACAGCAGAATAAGGAGTCATACCCGCAGAGAAAGCGATATAACGCTTCCATATAGGAAACTGCAACGTCACATACTCCAAGTTACCATTCATACGATTGCGCCGGCCGAAAGCATCACCATAGTTGGTATATAACAAGGAGCCGGCTATGTCAAACATAAATGTCATGGAGTCACAAGCCGTATAAGATGCAGGCTGTGCAGGATTGATAGCCTTGACAGAACGCATACCAATACCTACTCCACCCATAGCACGATAACTTGCAGGTAAGTTATCATTCAACTCACCATAACCAAAACGAGACGAAGGTGAAGACGTCGCATTCTGTGCACGTACACACACAGCAAATGTAACAACCAATACTATCAATAATGTTCGCTTCATGCCTTGTTCGACTTGTTATACTCCAATATACGATTCAAACCTATCAATACTAAGTTAGGCTCATGACGCACTTCCTCTCGCATATTATTCAATACATACGGAGCATTACCTCCCGTCAAGAAAGTAACAAACGACGCTCCCTGATCCGCTAACGCACGTATATACCCCTTGACTTCAAAAACTATGCCACGCACAACACCCGTAGCAATAGCCTCACGCGTATTCCTTCCGAAAAGAGGAGTCAAAGAGTTTTCCTCTACTTCAACCTTCGGTAGTTTCTTTGTCATCTGACGCAATACCATCAACCGCATCTTGATACCGGGAGCAATATTACCTCCTATGTACCCGGACTCCGCTGATACAAAGTCATAAGTAACAGCAGACCCCACATCTACTATCAATAGATTCTGATCAGGTGACAAATACGATGCCCCTACTGCAGAAGCCATTCTATCCTGACCCAACGTCTCTGGTGTATTGTAATGATTACCTAATGGCACGGGAGTCAGATGATCGAACAGGATAAAACGTCTTGATAGTCGGTGTAGTACATTCACCACTGCGGGATCTATATTTACAACCGAAGACACTATGCTGTCTGTGATTGTGTATAAA
>CAVKDW010000039.1:3879-15575 GCA_963655075.1 Muribaculaceae bacterium
AAAGAGAACAGTCGCTCTACATCCGACGATGTAAAAGACTTGTATATCAAGTTCTTGATAATACGACCGTCTTCATTAAACAAGGCAACCTTAGTACGAGAATTACCTTGGTCTATACACAGGTTCATACTCTTCGCAAACTAATCTTCTAATGATACATACATAAAACGCTTAATACTCTTCTTGGGCGTCTTTTCAAACTCATGAGGATATAACTTGATGCGGGAGATAGGCTCGTATGATGCCAACTCCGTATTCAACTGCTTGCGGTTAACCTCCATAGCATCCGCTAACTGGGACTCTGACAAGTGGGCTGCATCCGCCGCCTCATAATCAGGACAAACCAATGCCACCAACCTGTTGTCTTGTTGCAAAACTAATGACTCCAAAACATAAGGCATATTATTTAGTTTGGCTTCTATCTCCTCCGGATAAATATTCTGCCCATTGGAACCTAACAGCATCGTCTTATGTCGCCCCTTGATATACAAGAAACCGTCTGCATCCAACAGCCCTAAATCTCCTGTACGTAACCAGCCGTCTTCAGTAAACGCCTCACGCGTGGCTTCATCATTCTTGTAGTAACCCAACATCACATTCTCACCACGGACCTCTATCTCACCCACTCCGTCCCCATTCGGATTGACAATACGTATCTCCATCAGTCCGGGTAAAGCCTGACCACAAGAGAAAGGCTTATAATCTTTCCAATAGGTATAACTGATGATAGGAGCAGTCTCTGTCATCCCGTAACCCACAGTCACAGGGAAATGGATACGTTGTAAGAAGGCCTCTACCTCTGCATTCAAGGGAGCACCTCCCACTATTATCTGCGAGAACTCTCCACCAAAAGCACTCATCAACTGTTCACGAATCTTATGCAACACCAACTCGTCCAACAACGGCATCTTCAATACCCAACTGATAGGAACTTTTGAGATGAGAGGTGCTATCTGTTTCCTGTACACCTTCTCCAATATCAACGGCACAGACATTATCAGCGTAGGCTTGACCTCCTTAAAGGCTCCTACCAATATCTTGGGTGACGGAGTTCGTCCAATAAACCAAGTATGTCCTCCGACAGCTAAACAACCTAAGAAATCAACGGCACAACCAAACGAATGTGCTAAAGGGAGAAACGCTACTTGACGGCAGCCACGGAAGACCTGGCGTGTACGCTTGGCAAAGATAATATTACCTGCCAAGGCATTAGCAGGAGTCATCACTCCTTTGGAAAATCCGGTGGTACCGGATGTGTAGTTTATAGACGCTAACTCGGCATTACTACGTTCAATATACTTGACATCTTCTCGTGTTAGTCCATGAGGATAAGTCCTTTTGTACAGCAGATCTATCGTTTCTGTAGTTATATCAATAGTCTCGTCCAATGAGTCTAACAATATACCCATATTGTTCAAAGAGAATACCGCCTTTATCGTAGGTATCTGCTCTGCATCAATATTTTCCCATATCGCCTCAGACACAAAAAAGAGTATGGACTCCGAATGATTGAGGATATGGATAGCATCATTAGCCTTAAAGTCTTGTAAGATAGGTACTATTACAGCCCCATAAGTTATAGTCGCCAAATAAACAACTACCCAGTTGCAAGTGTTCTTACCCATCAGCGCGATCTTATCACCGGGTTGGATCCCGCACTGTTGATACAACAAGTGTATATGTGCGACCTGCTCCGCCACTTGAGCGTAAGTCAATGTATGCGTCGTGCCATAATCCGTTATGGCATCCAAGTCCCAATTCTCACGGAAAGAGGTCTCGTAAATCTTAATCAGATTCTCTTCTGGCTTCGTTAACATAATCTCTATGCACCTTCCTACTTACTATCTTTCCTTATTCTACCGGAGGAACAGCTAACACATCGGGCATCTCGTAGTCCGTATCAACAGATGTCGTACCAACATTTTGACTCTTAACAGAAATAATAGAGTCCACAACAAATTGACTGTTACCACGCCAAGGCAACGTTCCTAAATAACGTTTCCAATGTAACTTAATCTGACGACCGGAGTTAGTATCTATCTGCTGTGCCACTCGTTCATCAGTCACCGAGAACTTAAACTCATTAGACTGTATCGTTGCACTCGTGTTCTTGGAGTTGTACCCAGTTTGTATCATCTTCCCCTCGTAGGTCTTGAAGATAAAACCCTCTCGCTGGAAATAATTGATATCACCCTCATTGGTTCCTTCACTATACACAAAACAAAACTTAAAGAACACGAAGCCTGCCAACGCAAGCACCACCAACACAATGATAGCCGTAATGACTTTACCTTTAGTTTTCATACTCTTCGTACTATATTAGTTACCAACAGCAACAAGGCGTTACCTTTTGGACAAATTATCGTGCAAAGGTACATAAATAAAATAGACTACACAAATAAAAATTGCGTAGTCCACTCCTTTTGTAGTATGAAGGCATGTCTTACCAAAAACGATTTGTTCTTGAGTTATACTCGTATCCAACAGTAGCCAACTTCTGCTCCAACTCTTTTCTATCTATATGCAGATCTTCACACAAATCATCTAAAGATGAATACTCGTCACGCAGTTTCGTGTTCACAACACTTAACAATATCATGGGATTATCTGGCAGTTCCATTGTCTATTCTACTAATTTATTCATATTCTACCTACATGCCTGCATATAAGTAATCAAACGTACTAATGCAACATTACATGCCCGCAGTGTCACCTGTTCACGCAGTTTGCCAAGATGGAAACACTCTGCAAATGTACCATGGGGTGTTGCCCATGCTATCCATACGGTACCAACAGGTTTCTCTTTCGTGCCACCGTCTGGTCCGGCTATACCGGAAGTAGCAATAGCATAATCTGTCCGCAGCAGATCGCGAACACCTTCTGCCATCTGTCGCACCACTGCTTCGCTCACGGCGCCGAACATCTGCAAGTCATGTGCAGAAACACCTAACACCCGCTCCTTGACAGAATTATCATAAGCGACCACTGAACCATAGTAGAACGTAGAAGAACCGGCGTGCGCATTCAATAGTGCAGCCAAACGCCCACCCGTGCAACTTTCTGCTGTCGCTATAGTCTGCCCACGACGCCTCAACAACTCACCCGCAATAACCTCCAAAGGTTTATCCTCCGTTGCCAACACATACTGCTTTATCAACGGCAACAACTTGTTTATCTCCTCATCTACTTGCTCCGGCGGTACACCATACCCACTCAAACGCAGACGTATTATACCATCTTTGGGTAAGTATGCAAGATGCATTCCGTGCGGCAGAGAGTTTTCCCACGCTTCAATACGTATAGCCAAAGCAGATTCCGGCAGTCCATATACCAAGACCGTTCTATGAGTGATATGTTCCATCTGCCGGTCTAACAGATGAGATGCAATAAATGGCAACACCTGCTCATCCAAGGCTATCTGCATCTCATAAGGGACACCGGGCATTGATGCGATACACTTTCCTCCCTGCATCCATACCATCAAAGGCGCAGACCCTACCCTGTTAGGGAGAATAGTAGCATTAGCCGGTACCTGCCATTGGGTGGCTGTCAAGCGATTGAGCACATCTTGTCTGTCTTGGTATAGGGTATATATGTGTGACTTCACCTCTTCACTCTCAACTAAAGATGTGTGGAAATAATCACACAATACCCTTTTTGTTATGTCATCTTTGGTCGGACCTAACCCTCCTGTCAGCAGCACTATAGAGGACTTACGCAAAGCCTCATCCAATGCTTCTTTTATCTGATGCGCCTCATCATGGACAGACACGTCCTCTATCACCTCTATACCATACCGGTTGAGTTGTGAGGCTATATAAGCCGAATTGGTATCCACTACTTGTCCAATAAGTAGTTCATCACCGATAGTTATTATAACCGCTTGCATATTCTTCTCCCTAAGCCTTCATTTGTTTCTGCCATTCCTCTGCTGTCAGCACCAATTCATCGTACCATGCTTGTCCAAAACGTCTTATCAACGGCTCTTTAAGAAAAGCATATAACGGCATATGCGATCTCTTTCCAAGCAATCGGGCACAATGACATATATCCCATCTATGGTATTCTACACCAACATATTCTCCTATCTTTGTCAGCCGTATGGGGTATAGGTGACAAGATATGGGCTTCTTAAAATCTATACGCCCCGCATCATATGCTTTCTCTATCAGACAATAACACCAACCTTGGTGGTTTGTGCGAGAAAATATACACTCTTTATCGTTGACAATGGAGGTTACACGTTCACCGGATGGATCCAGATAGGACACTCCTTGTTTCTCTACAACAAGCCGTGCCTCTTTTGTCATATCCGGCAACAGTGTGGGTAATATCCCCTCTATCTGTTTGGCTTCATCCTCCGTGAGTGGTGCTCCTGCATCACCTTCGATGCAGCAACAACCATGACATGATTGCAAATCACAACAGAACTCCTTCTCTAAGATATCTAAACTGACTAATGTGTTTTGGATTATTACCATCTATCTACCCGGAACAAAGTGCTGCTATTTCAGAAATAGGGTCATACTGACAATTACAAACTATGTCTCTCCAATCGTAACAAGTCTTGCTTCACAGAGAGACCTAAGGCAAAACCGCCCAAAGAGCGTGGCGAGAGTACCCTATGACAGGGTACGATAATAAGAAACGGATTGTTATGACAAGCCATACCAATCGCTCTTGCAGCCTTGGGCTGACCTATACGTTTTGCCAACTCACCATAGGTACATGTTTCGCCATAAGGAATATGCATCATCTCTTTCCATACTTTTTGTTGGAAAGGTGTTGCTGTCTGTTGCATAGTCTGGCAGACAACATCGCATAACTTGTCGGAAAAACACGTCCTCTTACCGTCAAAATACTCGGATAATTCAGTATTCAAGAGTTGACTATATGAAGCATCTATGGGATAAGTGATTATACCGAATGGAGCCTTGTATTGACAATATATACTCATAAATTACTATCTGATTTCCACAAATCCCCTATTGACTACTATAAAAACAGTCCTTGTACAAATATCTTGAGTCCGATCAGGATAAGTATTACACCACCTATCAACCCAACATTGAGTCTAAATCGTGTTCCTACGAATACTCCTATCAGGTATCCTGTGACAGAGAACAGCAAACTGACAAGTGCTATGATGCCAACGCCTATCCATAACGAATGAGGAATGGGAATAAATATGACTCCTGTAGCCAAAGCATCAATAGATGTTGCAACAGCTAATAGTGAGAGATGCCGTAAAGAAAAGTCAGCTCTGTGCTCCTCCGTATGATGTACATGGTATGGGCAGTTGTGGCTGTTATACTCAGGGTGCTGGCAATGGTGATTGTGTTTGGAACATCTCTGACTGTCCAACTTACAGAGAATGATATTCTCGTGTAAAGACTCCCATATCATCTTCCCTCCTATGGCAGCGAGCAGAACAAGTGCTATCCATGGAGAGAATCGTGAGAAGAACTCCGTGAAGAGTGTCCCGGCATAGTACCCGATAAGCGGCATCCCCCCTTGGAAGATGCCGAACAAGAGTGCCATAAGCATTGCTTTTGGCAGTTGTATGTCTTTTACTTGGGTAGCATTCTTCGCTGATAACCCCTGCCCCACACTGACTGCGAAACAGTCCATCGCTAACCCGATAGCAATAAGAACAATGTCAAGAAGACTCATAACAAGTATATGGATAGTAGTTCACTAATAGCAGTTATCAATGTTTCGTACGATATCGTGCCGTCACTTTCCCCTTCGCGATATTGGTTAGCTTACTTCTGACAAATTGTTTTCTCAGAGGTGATATGCGATCTGTGAACACGTGTGCTTCAAGATGGTCGTATTCGTGTTGGATAATTCTCGCTGCAAACCCGGAGAATGTCTCTTCATGCCACTTGTACTGTGGGTCCTGATACTTGACGGTGACCTCTGTTGAGCGTATGACATTCTCTGATATCCCCGGCAGTGAGAGGCAGCCTTCTGCAAACGTACAAGTATCTTCGCTCTCTTCTATTATCTGTGGATTGATGAAGGGTTGCTTGAAGTTAGCACACTCAGGGAAATCTTCTGCGAGGTCTGTTCCATCAACAATGAATAGCCGTAGCGATTTCCCTATTTGTGGTGCGGCCAACCCACATCCTTCTGCCGCCGTCAGCGTCTCCTGCATGTCGGCAAGCAATGTCTCTAACTCCGGACAATTGTCAGGCGAGACAAGGTCTGTTTGTTTACGTAATACGGGATGCCCGTATAAAAAGATGGGTAAAATCATAATCTATATACTCGAAGAGAGGTAGTCTTCTAAGATGATACATGCGGCTATCTTATCAACTACTGCTTTGTCTTGTCGTTGTTTTTTCTTCATTCCTCCCGCTATCATAGCCCGGTGTGCGATGACAGAAGTGAATCGCTCATCATATTCAACAAGGGGAATATCCAGAAAAGTCTTTCTAAAAGTATCGATGAATGGCTGTATATATACCATGGACGGCGAGTCCTCTCCATTCATTTGTTTGGGATGCCCGATGACCACGATATCCACCACCTCTGTATTGAGGTAGTGCTGTAACCATGCTATGAGAGTATGGGTAGGTATTGTAACGAGCGGATTAGCCGTGATACGTAATGTATCTGTAACGGCTAATCCTGTTCGTTTACGTCCGTAGTCTATAGCAAGAATACGTCCCATTAATCTTCGAGTGCCTTGTACTGTTCGTACATCTGCAATCTGTAGTACAGTTGTCTAAGCGAACGTTTGTATCCGTCATTGGCAGGCTCAAGTTGATATGCCTTCTCAAAGTACGGTAATGCTTTTTGGTATGCTTCATCTATCTGCACCTTAGCTTTCGCATAGGCCTTCGCATCAAGATAGGTAGCATCATCACTTAACTTGTTCCCGAGATCTATATATGCAAAGCCGTAACTCTCAAGGAAGAGTGCATTCTCCGGCTCTAATGCCAAGGCCTGTTCGAACACGGCAAAGGACTCATCAAACCGTCCAAGGCGTGCAAGTATGGATGCTTTGGAGTTGTAGTATTGCCCTACGTTTGGTTCACGTGTGATAGCCATATCCAAGTATTCAATAGCCTTACTCTCCTGCCCTGCATTGATATACAGGTTGATCAGATTCTGCATGAACCAAGCCTCTTCAGGGAACTGTTGGATACATTCTTTAAGTGTTTCCACAGCCTTGATAGTATCTTTCCGGTCACTGTATATCTGGTAGATATACTCATTGGCAAAGATCACATCCCGACGATTGGCATTGGCTGAAGCCGCTGGCGTATTCATGCGCTGCAGTGTGGCAATGGCTTCATCATACCGCTGTGCTTCGTATGCAAAACGTCCGGCATAGTAGATGCAGGTATAGTAATTGGAATCACGCACCATCTCTGCTATGAGTTTGGGATCAGACTGCATCATCTCCATATCCGGTATATTGACATGGCAGATGAACATATCATATGCCTTGCTATAGTCTTTCTTCTCATAGGCTGTGTATCCGGCACTGATCAGTGACTGTTGTTGGAAATACTCAAGCATCTTAGGTTGGATGTTCTTGACTGTACGCGTGTCATATTTAGCCTTTCCCTTTTTGTCATAGACAGGTGTCATAGCAATCTTGTACGCTTGTTGCCAATATCCGATAGATTCATAGACAGCCTCTCCTCTCAAGTTCTCGTCAGAAGCCTTCCCCAGTTGGGCTTTGATATACTCTGCCTCATACTGCTTGTAGTCAATCCATCCTGCCACATACCATGTATTTGCCAGATCTTTTGTCTCATCGTTCTCCAATGCTTCCTTAATGGCTGCTTTGGCTGCCGCGAAATCCGGCGTCTCTGCATCGGCAAGACTGCGTGCCTTGCTGACATTCTTCTTTTGTGCGAAGCAGCACACACTACTCAGTAATATGAGTGCTGCAATAAAAATGTTCTTTTTCATCTCTGTTATGGTTTTATAGTTTATTGTTCATTATTCACCATTGTCTCTGCTGTTGTTTCTGTACTCTCCGTAGTCATCTCCTCTTCTTTTGGGACTGTACAACCAAACATCAGCGTATCATTACGTTTCTGCAACTCAATCAGTTTGACACCTTGTGTAGCACGTCCCATGACACGTATGGTATCCATCGCCATACGTATAGCGGTACCTGCCTTGGTGATGAGCATAAGATCCATATCATCTGTCACAGCATCCAACCCGATGAGATTACCTGTTTTTTCTGTGATATTCATTGTCTTGACGCCTTTTCCCCCTCGATTCGTGATACGGTATATAGGCTCTCCGTTTTCATCATCGAGTGCTGTACGCTTACCAAAACCTTTGTCGGATATGACGAGCACGCTCTCTTGGCTTCCTTGAGCAACGCATATCATTCCTACCGCGTGGTCTTTGCCGTCCTCATCAAGTTTAATAGCCCGAACTCCTGTCGCGGTACGTCCCATAGGGCGCACGGTGTTTTCCGGGAAACGTACTAATTTACCATTATAGGAAGCAATAAGCATCTGGCTCTCTCCATCGGTTAGTGTGACACGTATCAGACTGTCTCCCTCGCGTAATCCAAGTGCGATGATACCATTGGTACGCGGATGGCTGTATGCTTCCAACGTGGTCTTTTTCATCAGACCATTCTTGGTCGCAAAGATCAGATAGTGATTCTCCACATACTGTGCGTCGTTAAGATCCTTGACATGAATGAATGCACAGACCTTGTCACCTTTCTGCAGGTTGATCATATTCTGCAATGCACGCCCCTTGGACTGTTTATTCCCCTCAGGTATATCATATACCTTGAGCCAATACAGTCGTCCTTGTTCGGTGAAGAACATCATGGTCGAGTGCATATTAGCTTGGTGGACGTACTCGATGAAGTCCTCGTCACGTGCTACAGTAGCCCGTGTGCCGATACCTCCCCGTCCTTGTGAACGGAAGTCGGTGAGCGGTGTACGTTTGATGTACCCAAGATGTGAGATAGTGATGACCATATCATCATCAGCATACATATCTTCCGGATTGAACTCAGTGGCCATCTTAACGATCTTGGTACGCCTCTCATCAGCATACTTGTCTTTTATCTCAAGCAGTTCGGTATCGATAACCTCATATCGCATCTGCTCACTGTCCAACAACTGCTTATAGTATTCTATCTGCTTCTCAAGTTCTGCGTACTCCTTTTTGAGTTCATCGATACGTAGTCCGGTCAAAGCACTCAATCGCATATCAACGATTGCTTTCGACTGCAGGTTGTCCAATCCAAAACGAGTCTCCAAGTTATTCTGCGCATCCTGTGGGGTACGACTTGCCCGAATGATACGAACCACCTCGTCTATGTTATCAACCGCAATAATCAGTCCTTCCAATATATGCGCACGTTCCTCCGCTTTCCTCAGTTCATATCGGGTACGCCGTGTCACAACGTCCATACGGTGCTCAATAAAGTTTGCCACCAAGTCACGCAAATTGAGCAGTACAGGTCGCCCTTTGACAAGGGCAATGCTATTGACTGAGAAACTGGATTGTAGTGCGGTGTACTTGTACAACTTGTTGAGCACTACTTGTGCGTTTGCATCTTTCTTTATCTCAACAATGATACGTACATCGCGTTTAGACAGATCGCTGATACCGGAGATGCCTTCTATCTTCTTCTCATTGACAAGGTCTGCTATGTTTTTCACCAAATCTGACTTGACAACACCATAAGGCAACTCCCCAATGATGATTCGTTCACGTCCATTCTCTTCTGTCTCTATCTCGGCTTTGGAGCGTATAACAATACGTCCACGTCCCGTCTCATACGCATCGCGCACACCTTGATAGCCATATATCGTTCCTCCCGTTGGGAAATCGGGTGCCTTGATATATTCCATGAGTTCCGGGATAGTAATCTCCGGCACCTCCGTGTTGTTGAGTCGCTCAACACAATTCTTGGCGTATGCCACACACCCGTCTATCACCTCGCCGAGGTTATGTGTCGGCATGTTCGTTGCCATACCAACGGCTATACCACTGGCCCCATTGACTAACAGGTTTGGAAAACGACAAGGCAGCACAGCCGGCTCACGCAGTGTGTCATCGAAATTGAGCTGCATGTCAACTGTATCTTTGTCGATGTCTCTCAGCATCTCCTCTGCCAGTTTGCTGAGACGAGCCTCAGTGTAACGCATAGCAGCAGGACCATCACCATCCACCGATCCGAAGTTTCCCTGTCCATCAACCAACGTATATCGCATGTTCCAAGGTTGGGCTAATCGAACTAATGTTCCGTAGATACTACTATCACCATGCGGGTGGAACTTACCCATGACCTCACCAACGATACGTGCAGATTTCTTTGTCGGCTTATCACTCGTGTTACCAAGTTCATTCATGCCGAAAAGAACACGTCGGTGTACCGGCTTAAATCCATCTCGCACATCGGGTAGCGCACGGCTAACGATGACGCTCATTGAGTAATCGATATAAGAGGAACGCATTTCCTCGTCTATCTTCACAGGAATAATTCTGTCGTTTTCAATCATTGTATCTGCTTATTATGTATTGTTTCTTTTTACGTGTCCTTGTTTTATCCGTTATGTATAAGGATCTTCCATATACTTTCATCATTCTCCCAGCACTATCCATACACTTACACACTGCCTGCAAAGGTACTCTATTTTTATTAGACACACAAATAAATCGCGATATTTATCACTTTTTTCTGCTTTTTGATGGAATTACCGATAGTGAGTGTTACCTACTCTTAAATCGAAGATATTTGCGTTTATTGGTCGTTTCTATTCCTTTTACACACAACCGCGTGCGCGAGGAACGGATAACTTTCAACTTCTCACAACAGTCAACTCTCAACTATATCTTTGTGCCCGTCTGCAATTCTTTCACTACCTTTGCCGTTGTGAAGATAATGGGGCTTAGTGGGCGTTATTGTTTGTTCTTGTTGCAGGGTATTGCAGGAACTCATTATTAGATTATATAGGGGCTGTCCTAACAAGTAAAGATAGGTAGTTTCAATGTTAGTATCACATAGTTGTGAGAGAGAAAGGGGCTGTCTAACAACTTTAGCTTGTGTCTTTTTTATGGTGTACTCGGCGTGGGCATTGTCTAACAGGATAAAGGAAGAGAGGAAATATAATAAGTTCGATATCCGCTGATACAACCTTATGCCCGTCTAAAGAAAGAGAAATTATTCGACGTTGACTCTTAATGCTTTGACGTTGATTCTTAATGCTATACTATAACTTCCTTGTCAGCCATTTCCATACGGGTACGATGCGTATGGTATGCCAGTCTTGGCGTATCTCGTCTTCTTGGGGTTAATCAGTTGCGCCCTATACGAATAAGAGAATTTCGACACCAACTGTATGATATAGGTATTTTCCAAGTACGCCAAATAATCCATTACGGTATATCATACTCGTATCTTTTGCGTATTTGTATTCCTTAAATTTGCGTATTGCTGTTACGCAAGTTTCCGTATTGCTGTTACGCACTGCAAAGGTACGGCAAATAAATCAAGTATGCAAATCCGTGCTGCATTCTGTGCTGCATTCCGTTTGCATATCGGTACGGCGGTTTGCTTTTCGGTGCGCCTTATCGATTGCCTTTCGCGCGGTTGTGGGTTTGGCAGAGCAGTTGGCAATTCGCTATGTCTGTGGCACCGCCGTGCGACCACGCCGTCACATGGTCGGCGTCCATCTCCGTCAGTTTCC
>CAVKDW010000040.1:0-15347 GCA_963655075.1 Muribaculaceae bacterium
ACTGTTGTTATCACTACAACAAAAAACTGTCTAACAACTTTACATTGTTAGACAGTCTCGTTTGTTTCATCAGCGGAGAAAGGGGGATTCGAACCCCCGGTACAGTTACCCGTACGACAGTTTAGCAAACTGTTGGTTTCAGCCACTCACCCATCTCTCCGTTGCGTCAGAGTGTATCTGTACGCTGTAGATGTGTTTCTGTCCGAATTACTTCTTACCGAAAGCACCTGCAAAAGTACTGCTTAATTTTCTAATGCGCAAGAGCCTTGTCATTTTTTGGCTCTTTTTGTCTGATTTTGCGCACTCTTACATCGCGATGTTGTGGGTTATACGTTATCTACTGTTTACCATATCCGTACACTTCGTGGTGTATAGTTTGTACAACATGGTTAAAATCCTGTTGCGGATTGAGTTCCCGTGACGCCATAAGAAGCATCGGCAGTTCGGCTGTGTTAGCAGAGTAGGGTGGTTGTATGTACTCATATCCCTCCCATAGTTGTAGTCCGTGACGTTGGTAGAAATGGATACGTCGTATGCTAAGTTCGTTATTGGGCATCTCTACCTCAAGCACGAGTGGACGCTGTATATGGTCATGCAGAGCCCGTATGATACGACTGCCATACCCTTGGTTGCGGATGCTGGCTTGTGTCGCAAAATGTTCACCGTAGCAGTACTGCCCAAAATCCCAATAGGTGAAGAACCCCACAGGTTCGTTCTCCTCTTCTGCCAGCAGGCAGTGGAAGACCGGGTTATGGTCTGTGTTGTAACGCTGAGCCTCTGTGGCACGTCTTTCGTTGTCAGGGAATGCTGCAAGCCACAACTGCTCTACAAAGGTATAGGAGGCGTCTGTGGTCTGTATCTCTCTAAGTCGTAACATACTGTAGCCGTTACTTTATCATATCGCAGCCCATATATGGTTGCAGTGCTGCAGGTATATGGATACCCTCTTCTGTTTGGTTGTTCTCGAGCAGTGCGGCTACAATACGAGGCAAAGCCAGCGCCGAACCATTGAGCGTATGGCAGAGGGTGACTTTCTTGTCTTCTTGTCGGCGATAGCGGCAGTGTAAACGGTTAGCCTGATAGGTGTCGAAATTAGACGTAGAGGACACTTCTAACCAGCGGTGTTGTGCTTCGGAGTACACCTCGAAATCATAGCAGAGTGAGGCAGTGAAACTGATGTCCCCGCCACACAGACGCAGGATACGGTAAGGCAGTTCCAGTTTCTTTAGCAGTCCCTCTACGTGGTCAAGCATCTCTTGATGTGAGATGGCGGAGTGTTCGGGAGTATCAATACGTACTATCTCCACTTTGCTGAATTCATGTAAGCGGTTTAGTCCGCGTACATCTTTGCCATACGAACCTGCTTCACGGCGGAAGCACTCGGTATAAGCGCAGTTCTTGACAGGCAGTTGGTTCTCGTCCAGTATCTCGTCGCGATAGAGGTTGGTGACGGGCACTTCGGCTGTGGGTATCAGGTACAGGTCGTCCACCTCACAGTGATACATCTGTCCCTCTTTATCAGGCAGTTGTCCTGTGCCGTATCCGCTGGCAGCGTTAACCACTGTTGGTGGCATAATCTCCGTGTAGCCTGCCTTGGCTGCCTCAGCGAGAAAGAAGTTGATGAGTGCGCGTTGCAGTTTTGCTCCTTGCCCAATATATACAGGGAAGCCTGCGCCGGATATCTTCACGCCAAGGTCAAAGTCAATGAGGTTGTATTTCTTGGCGAGTTCCCAGTGTGGCAGTTTCTCGCTCTCTTTGATACGTTCAGCGGCGATGGTTTCGTCCACCTCTGCAGGCCAGTCTTTGAGTGCGACGGGCTTGCCGGCAGCTAATGAATCAATGACAGGTTGGTTAGGCCAGCTACCCATCTTCACGACGAGGTTGTCCTCTGCACCATTGCCCTCCGGCACGATGTCGTACGGCACATTCGGTATGGTCAGCAGCAGGTCGTGTTGCGCTTGTTCGGCTTTAGCCATCAGTTCGTCATATGTTGCTATCTCTTGTTTGAGCGTTCCCGTCTGTGCCTTGGCGGCTTCTGCTTCGGCTTTCTTCCCTTGCCCCATCAGCATACCGATAGATTTTGATATCTTGTTCATCTCGGCTGCTGCTGCATCTTTCTTTTGCTGTGCTGCTTTTCGTTCCGTATCAAGGGCTATGACGTGCTCGATAGCCTCGCGGGAACCGGCAAAATGTTTCTTCTCAAGTCCGGCGATTACTTTCTCTTTGTCGTCGTAGATTTGTTTGAGTGTAAGCATAATGTATGAAGTCTAATAGTTAGCGATCCATGTAATAGGTTTTTATACAATAAGATTTCTCCCACCGACTTGCCGAAGCAATCGGTAGGAGAAATCATGTTATTCCATTTCTCTCGCTGATTAAGCCTCAGCTATCGGTTCGATAGAGACGTATGACTTGTTATTCTTTTTCTTGCGGAAAGTAACGACACCGTCCACAAGCGCGTAGAGTGTATGGTCACTGCCCATACCCATATTCTCGCCAGGGTTATGTACGGTACCACGCTGACGTACGATGATGTTACCTGCCTTAGCGAATTGTCCGCCCCATATCTTAACGCCTAAACGTTTGCTCTCTGATTCACGGCCGTTCTTGGAACTACCGACACCTTTCTTATGTGCCATGTTTTCTGTCCTTTCTTCTTAATTGTTACACATTAAGCCAGCACTATCTCCTTGACGATGAGGTTTGTCAGGTCTTGGCGATGGCCATTCATTTTGCGGTAGCCTTTACGACGCTTCTTGTGGAATACGAGTATCTTCTCTCCGCGGCACTCGTTGTCGAGTACTTCACAAACTACTTTGGCACCCTCTACGATAGGTGTACCTACATTAAATTTCCCTTCGTTCTCAACGAAGAGTACCTTGTCAAACGTCACCTGCGCACCTTTCTCTGCGTCCATACGGTTGACGAATAACTTCTTGCCGACCTCTACTTTGTACTGAAGGCCCTGCATTTCTACAACTGCGTACATTGATACAATGGTTTTTAGTTACGCTCGGCCGGGCGAGGTATTGAGTCATCGACGTTGCCACGCATACGCCACGTGCTTTTGCTCACGTGTTAGCGTCATCCGTCCCCTCAACAGTGCTTCTTGAAAAGCCCAATCACCGAAAAATCGTGCAAAGGTACTACTTTTATATGAGTTGTGCAAATGTTGAGTACTTTTTTTCGTGAAAAAATGTTTTTGGGCAGGTAATACCTATCTGGTGATATGGTTTTCATGCACTATTTGTACACTGACAATTTGACAGAGAACAATCTTTTGGCAAAGTATTTGATTGTGAATAAGTCGCCACGTTCACATTGAATGTGTGTGTATAATCTTTGTAATCAAACAGAAGTAGATATGAGTAATAAAGGTAATATCGGGGTAACGTCAGACAACATATTCCCCGTCATCAAAAAGTTCTTGTATTCAGATCATGAGATATTCCTTCGTGAGATGATCAGTAATGCCATCGATGCCACGCAGAAGTTGAAGACGTTGGCGAGTGTAGGAGACGTGAAAGGTGATTTGGGTGATACGCGTGTGTACGTGTTGATCGACAAGAGTAAGAAGACATTGACGATACGTGACCATGGTATAGGTATGACCGCCGAGGAGGTGGATAAGTACATCAACCAGATAGCTTTCTCCGGGGCAGAGGAGTTCGTGAACAAGTACAAGGATAAGGCAGAGGCTATTATCGGGCATTTCGGTTTGGGTTTCTACAGTTCTTTCATGGTATCGGATAAGGTAGAGATATTCTCTCTGTCGTACCAAGAGGATGCCAAAGCAGTACATTGGAGTTGCGATGGCACTCCGGAATATACGATGGAGGAGACGATCAAGGCAGAGCGTGGTACGGATATCGTGCTGCATATCAACGAGGAGTTCAAGCAGTATCTGGAGGACGCTACCATTGAGGGACTATTGAAGAAGTATTGCAAGTTCCTGCCTGTAGAGATAGTCTTCGGTAAGAAGAAAGAGTGGAAAGATGGCAAGCAGGTTGACACGGCTGAAGATAACATCATCAACGATATCAATCCTGCATGGATGCGCAAGCCGGCGGACTTGACGGACGCGGATTATGACACGTTCTACCACGAGTTGTATCCTGACCAGATGGACGAGCCGCTGTTTCATATACACCTGAATGTGGACTATCCGTTCCACTTGACCGGTATATTGTACTTCCCGAAGATAAAGAACAACATCGATATTCAGCGCAACAAGATTCAACTCTACTGCAACCAAGTGTTTGTTACGGACGAGATAGAGAACATCGTTCCTCAGTACTTGACCCTGCTGCATGGTGTGATAGACTCTCCGGACATACCCTTGAACGTGAGTCGCTCGTACTTGCAGAGTGATAACAATGTCAAGAAGATATCGAATCATATCACCAAAAAGGTCGCTGACAAATTGGCAGAGATATTCAAGACCAACCGTGAGGACTTCGAGAAGAAGTGGGATGATATCAAGTTGTTTATCCAGTATGGGATGCTCAGCGATGACAAGTTCTACGAGCGTGCTATAGGTTTCGCTTTGCTTAAGAACATAGAAGGCAAGTACTACACGTTAGACGAGTATAAGTCATTAGTCAAAGAGAAACAGACGGACAAGAATGGTGATTTGATCTTGTTGTATGCTCAGGATGCGGATGCATCGTATTCGTATATAGAGCGTGCTAAGGAGAAAGGGTATGATGTGCTGTTGATGGACGGAGAGTTGGACGTGCACGCTATGTCGCAGTTCGAGCAGAAATGCTATGGAAACGGCTCAGAAGATGATAAGAAAGACATGATACGTTTTGTGCGTGTTGACTCGGATGTCATCGAGAACTTGATAAGCAAAGCAGATAAGGCTGCTGTTAACCTCTCTGCCGCTGATGAAGATGCTTTGCGTTACACTTTCGAAACTCAGTTGCCAAAAACCGATAAAACCAACTATGTAGTCAGTCTTGAGTCTGTCTCTGCTGACGCCCTACCTGTTTTCTTAACTCAGAACGAGTTTATGCGCCGTATGAAAGAGATGTCTGCTCACCAGCAGGGTATGTCTTTCTACGGCACGATGCCGGATCAGTATAACTTGGTTATTAACACGGCTAACCCTAAAGTAGAGTCACTGTTGCAGGACATCAACACTGCATGTTCTGAGAAGGTCTCAGCGTTACTGGAGCAGATCGCCGCCAAACAACAGGAAGAGGATACGTTACGAGCCTCTCAGAAAGACAAGAAAGCAGCCGACCTGACTCAAGAGGAAAAAGATGCACTGAGTGCTGTGACCAAAGATCTGGCTGCTCTGCGTCTGCAACTGAAAGAGCAGTATGGTGATTATGCCAAGTCGTCGGATAAGGTACATCAGTTGATAGATATTGCTATGCTGGCGTCCGGACAGTTGAAGGGCGAGGCATTGGCTAAGTTTGTTAACCGATCGGTAGAGTTGTTGTAAAGACAACTTATTAAGGGTGTGGGGAGCAGCCTGGCGCAGAGTGCCGGGCTGCTTTTTTGTTTGCATCGGGATGTTGTATATATACAGAAATAGTTGTACCTTTGCGTCGTAATAATTCATTCAAAAACACATACTACTATGGCAGAAGAAAAGAAGATGCCCTCGCCTGAGAAACTCAAAGCCCTGCAGTTGGCTATGGCGAAGATTGACAAAGATTTTGGTAAGGGTGCCATCATGAAACTCGGTGACGACAGGATAGAGGATATAGCCGTTATCTCTTCCGGTTCGGTGGGTCTTAATATGGCGTTAGGTGTAGGCGGTTACCCTCGTGGTCGTGTGATAGAGATTTATGGTCCCGAGTCTTCCGGTAAGACCACGTTGGCTATTCATGCTATGGCAGAGGTGCAGAAGCAGGGAGGCATAGCGGCTGTCATCGACGCAGAGCATGCTTTTGACCGTTTCTATGCAGAGAAGTTAGGCGTGGATACGGATAACCTGCTGATAGCCCAACCCGACTGTGGTGAGCAGGCTTTGGAGATAGCCGATGAGTTGATACGCAGCGCAGCCGTCGATCTGGTTGTCATTGACTCCGTAGCGGCTCTGACGCCTAAGGCGGAGATAGAAGGCGACATGGGGGATAACAAGGTGGGGCTGCAGGCACGTCTGATGTCACAGGCACTGCGTAAGTTGACCGCCACTATCAACAAGACACAGACCACATGTATCTTTATCAACCAGTTACGTGATAAGATCGGTGTCATGTTCGGCACACCGGAGACTACTACAGGCGGCAACGCGTTGAAGTTCTACGCCTCGGTTCGTCTGGATATCCGCAAGATAGGTCAGTTGAAGGAAGGCGATGAGGTGATAGGTAACCAGGTGCGTGTCAAGGTAGTGAAGAACAAGGTGGCTCCTCCGTTCAAGAAGGCTGAGTTTGACTTGATGTTCAACGAGGGTATATCCAAAGTGGGCGAGTTGGTTGACTTAGGCGTGGAGAACGGTATCCTGCAGAAGTCCGGCTCGTGGTACAGTTATGAGGATAAGAAGATTGCCCAAGGTCGTGATGCTGCCAAGAACGTGCTGCGTGATAACCCTGACTTGGCGGACGAGATAGAGGGCAAGATAATGGAGGCACTGAAGAAGTGACGCCTGCCATTATATCTCGGAGAGGCTGACAACTCGTGGAACAGATACAATGGACATTATCGCCTCGTGAGGCTCACGAGGCCGGGAGCAGATACCGCATTGTCAAGCGGTCGGTAGATGCACGTCAACGTGAGTTGAAGGTGCATCTGACTCTCTTGTCCGGTGAGGATGGGCTTCCTGTGCCGCTGTCTTCTCCCGTACCACTGTATGAGCCTCCCATCTTCCACGACGTACACCAAGTCCCCTCTTCGGCGGCTATCATAGGTGCCGGACCTGCGGGGCTGTTTGCTGCATTGACACTGCTGGAGCATGGGGTGCGCCCCGTCATCTACGAACGCGGCAAAGAGGTGCATGCACGAAAAGTGGATATAGCACGGCTGAACCGTAACCAAGGACTGAATACAGAGTCCAACTACTGTTTTGGGGAGGGCGGTGCCGGGACGTTCTCCGATGGTAAACTCTTCTCGCGCAGCAAGAAACGAGGGAACATGCAGCGTGTGATGGAGTGGTTCCATTATTTCGGTGCTAACGAGGGTGTGCTGTACGAGTCGCACGCACATATCGGTAGCGACCGTCTGCCGGCTGTCATCCAGGCTATGCGTGAGTGTATCATCGCTCATGGTGGAGAGATACACTTCGACCATTGCATAACGCAGACGCAGTTACAGTCGATGTTATCTCGTGCTGCCGACCCTGAAGACCCGTTACAGGGTGTCATCTTGGCTATCGGACACTCGGCACATGACACCTACAGGATGCTACAGACCTGCGGAGTGCTGTTGGAGCCGAAAGGTTTTGCTATGGGTGTCCGCGTGGAGCATCCGCAGGAGTTGATCAACAGGCTGATGTATCATTACCCTTCGCCTCAGACAGTGTCGTTGGTAGGTAACGCCTCGTATTCGTTGGTTACGCAAGTGCAGGGACGCGGTGTCTATTCGTTCTGTATGTGTCCGGGGGGACATATAGTCCCGGCGGGCAGTACACCGGATAGTTGCGTGGTGAATGGTATGTCTGCCAGTCGCCGTAACTCGCCTTATGCCAACTCCGGTATCGTAGTGGAGATACGTCCTGAGGATGCGGAGGCATGGTGCCGTGACCATAACCGGTTAGGTGAGGGGGTGCCATATACGTTAGTCTTTCAGGAGTGGTTGGAGCATGAGGCTTTCCTGCATGGTGGGTTATACTCTAAGGCACCTGCACAGCGGTTGCGTGATTTCGTTGAGTCACGTGAGAGTAAAGACCTGCCCCCTTGTAGTTACCTGCCCGGCGTGCTGCCTTCACGTTTGGACGAGTGGTTGCCTGCGTCTATAGGTCAGCGACTGCAACAGGGCTTCCGTGATTTTGATAGGAAATACCGGGGGTTCCTGACGAATGATGCTGTGATAGTAGGAGTAGAGAGCCGATCGAGTAGTGCTGTTCGTATAACGCGCGATATACATACGATGCAGTCGGTGTCCACGCCCTGTCTGTATCCATGCGGTGAGGGTGCCGGCTATGCAGGGGGTATCACATCTTCTGCGCTGGACGGTATCAACGCAGCAGTGGCATTGGCAACAGACACCCTGTCCTAAGCAAAGCGGGTGCAAAGGTAATACATCCGTCAAAGGCGTTGTCCGCTTCTGTCCCTTTCGGGTATATATATTCCGATTAAGTTCGATAAAGGACGATAAGGGTAGCCTGTTCAGAAAGGTTCGGCATAGTTACATCCTGCTTTCCAGCGTGAGCACCCGTAGCGTGTGTTACCACGTATGATAGTGCCTTGTTGGCACACGGGACAGCGCATACCTGTCTTGTCTGCTTTGACTTGGTAAACCACCTCGTTGGTCATCTGCTTGAGTTCGTTGAGGAACAGTTGGGCGGTATATTCTCCACGCTCTATCTCACGTAGTTTCTTCTCCCATCGTCCCGTCAGTTCGGCGGACTTGAGCAGGGGGGAGATGACTGTCTGTATCAGGTTGATACCGAGAGGGGTGGCGTGGATATTCTTTTTCTCACGTACGATATAGTGTCGTTGAAACAGTTTCTCAATGATGGCGGCTCGTGTGCTGGGGCGTCCTATACCGTTCTCTTTCATTGCATCGCGCAACTGCTCATCATCCACGGTCTTGCCGGCAGTCTCCATAGCACGTAACAGGGTCGCCTCTGTGTAATATCTGGGGGGAGTGGTGGTCCGCTCTTTGAGTTGTGGCTGATGTGCTCCGCTCTCGCCTTGTTTGAAAGCCGGTAGTGTCTTCTGCTCTTCGGCAGGCTCTTCTTCCTCTATCTTTGTCTTGGCAAAGACCTCTCGCCATCCCTGCTTGAGCACTTGTCTGCCTGTCGTCTTGAAGTCTGTGTCACCGGCCTTGCCTGATACAGTCGTGTTCGCCACTTCGCAGTCAGGGTAGAAAGCGGCTATGAAACGTAGAGTCACCAAGTCGTACACCCTTCGTTCCTGCTCGGTGATGCTGTCGGGACGTTGTCCTGTCGGGATGATAGCATGGTGGTCTGTGACTTTCTTGTTATCGAACACTCTCTTGGACTTAGGCAGGCCGTTGGCTGTCTTGCCCCCGTCGGCTTGGAGAGAGAGCAGGGGGGCTGTCTGGGGGAAATAGTCTTTGATACCCTGCAGGGTAGCAGGCACTTTGGGATAAATATCTTCGCTCAGAAAAGTGGTATCGACACGCGGGTAGGTGGTGACATGCTTCTCGTAGAGACTCTGTATGATCTTGAGTGTCTCGTCGGCGGATAGGCTATACAGTTTGTTACACTCTACCTGTAAGGAGGTGAGGTCAAACAGTTTGGGTGCATACTCTGTCCCTTTCTTCCGCTCCACTTTCGTGATGATGAACGGCTTGTCGGCTATGCTATCGATGAGTGCCTGTCCTTTCTCCTGTGAGGTGATAGCATAGTCATCCTCCTCTGCCTTGAGTTGTGCGGAGAACAAAGTGTCGCGATACAGTGTCTTCAGTTCCCAGTAGGTGCGTGGCACGAAGTGCTCTATCTCGTTCTGCCTCTTGACGATGAGTGCCAATGTGGGTGTCTGTACGCGTCCTATGCTGAGCACCTGTCTGTTCCTGTCGGTGTTCTTGGCGAACCGCAGCGTGTAGGCACGTGTAGCATTCATGCCGAGCAGCCAGTCCCCTATGGCGCGCATCAGTCCTGCTTCGTACAGTCGCTGGTAATGCTGTTGGTCTTGCAGGTGCTGAAAACCCTCGCGTATAGCCTCATCGGTGAGCGAGGATATCCATAGGCGTTTGACAGGGACACGACATCCTGCTTTCTGATACACCCATCGTTGTATCAGTTCTCCCTCTTGCCCCGCATCGCCGCAGTTGACGACCTCGGAGGCTTGGGCTATCAGGCTCTTGATGATATTGAACTGTCGCTGTATCCCCTCGTCAGGACTGACCTTGATACCAAAGCGGGTGGGTATCATGGGCAGCGACGATAGGTTCCAGTTCTTCCATTGCTCGTTATACTCCTGTGGGTCGAGTAGTGCACACAGGTGCCCGAACGTCCATGTGACGCAATAACCGTTACCTTCCATATAACCGTCGTGCTTGGTGTGGGCACCTAACACACGTGCTATATCACGTCCTACAGACGGCTTCTCGGCAACGCATAGAATCATGAGGGGTTATCGCTTGTGTTTGGTGTTGCTTGTCCCATAACCATACCCGTATCCATAACCCACCCGGCTGGCTTTCACGCCGTTGAGTACGCTGACCACATGGGGTAAGCGCTGTTGTTCGCTGGTCTGGTTGAGGAAATCCACCATATCCGTGGTGGTGTAACGTGCCCGTGACACAAAGATAGTCAAGTCACACACACGGTTGAGTAGGAACGTGTCGCTGACGAGTGCTACAGGTGCCGAATCGACGATGATATACTCGTAGCGTGTGCGCAACTCGGCAAAGAGAGTGTCTAACCGTTCGCTCTGCAACAGTTCGCTTGGGTTAGGGGGGATGATACCTGCAGGAATAATATCAATACCTGTGTCGGAATGGGCTATCAGGTCGTCAACAGTATATGTGTCGTCAGCCAAGAAACTGGTGAGACACCCTTTCTGCGGCAGCCCGAAATAGTCTGCCAACATAGGCTTGCGTATGTCTAACCCGACGAGCACGGTACGTTTGCCGAGCAGCGACAGAGATATAGCGAGGTTGCTGGCTACGTAAGACTTCCCTTCGCCGTTAATACTTGACGTGACGAGGATAACGGGTGAATGACCATTGGCGGGTAGAGTGAACTTGAGGTTGGCACGCAGTAGGCGGAACAGTTCTGCAGTCACCGAGTTCTCTCCACTCTTGACGGCTATAAACTGCCCATGGTGGTTCTGGACAAGCATACCGAGGAATGGCACTTGGATGCGTTTCTCAAACTCCTTGGTGTCGTCCGTCAGTTTGTTGTTGAACATATCGAATAGGAGCATCGCGCCTACAGGGATACCTACTCCCATTATCAGGCAGAGTAAGGCGATTATCTTAAGTCGTGGCGAGACGGGGATAGGATTCATCTGTGGTGTGGCTATCACCTTCGCCGGCACGACGGTCGATACCAATCGTATGGCGTTCTCCTCTCGCTTCTCATAGAGGAAGAGATAGAGGTTCTCCTTGAGTTGTCTCTGTCGTTCTACCTCCACGTACTGACGCTCTTGGCTCGGTATATCGTATTTCTGTGACTCGGTAGTGGTGTAGCGTTTCTCTATGTCTCTCTTGGATATACGCAGGCTGTTCTGCACGTTGCCTATACTGATGAGTACGTTCTCACGTAACAGTGCCAACTGTGTGTTCATCTGGTTGATGACAGGGTTGTCGGCAGCAGCGGTACGTTGTATGCGCATACGTTGCAGCAGCATATTGTTGTACTCGGTAATTAACCCCACTAATGCCTCATCGGAGATGCCGAGGTTGGCAGGGATAAGGCTGTTCTGCTTCGTGTCGTCCGACACAAAGTCATGGACATACTGTATCAGGTTGAGCTGTGTCTCTATCTCTGCCACTTGTTTCCGGTACTCGTAACTCTCGGAGATGTATAACTTGGCTTCGCTACTCAGATCTACTATACCATGTCGCTCTTTGTAGTGTTCCACATCTTTCTCGGCTGTGTACAACTCGTTCTCGATGAGCCGTAACCTATCTTCGATAAACGTCGCGGTGTTGCTCGCCATGAGGTTCTTGTCAATCACGGCGTCCAAGTTATACAACTCGGTCTCTTTCCTGATGAAGTCGATGGCGCGTCTGGGCATATCGGTGGTTGTTGATATGTTGATGACATTCGACTCTTTCTTGAGAGGCTCTACGGTGATGTTTCTTTTGTAACTGTCTATACATGGCAGCAGGGATGAGGTGGATATACGGAAGTGCTCACCGCGTTCGAGTGGGCGCGTCGTAGTGAAGTATATCTCGCCGGCGCATGTCTGTATAGGTTGCGTGAGATCTTGCACACGATGACGGCTATGTGCGAAACGACCGTACCGGACTTTCACTATGTAACCGGACTTACGCACCCGTAGGTCGATATGGACGCTGCGGGTCAGTGTGTCGAGATACTGCGCGGGGTAGTGCACCGTCAGCGTATGGTTCGGGTACTGCCCCTCCCATCGCATGCCGTCTTTGATACGGTACTCCGTCTGTATGTCCAATTCGCGAATCACCTGGCTGAGTATGTCGCGCGAAGTGAAGATGGCTATCTCGTCTTCTGTGCGCTTGCTACCATCCAACCCCATCATACTCATCATCTGCATAGCGGACGATATGTTCTTCTTGTCCTCGTTACGAATCATGATGCTCGACTCGACTTTATACTTCTGGGTAGTGGAGAAATAGTACAGTAGTCCTAACCCGCCACATACGGCGCAGGATAGCATAAACCAATACCAGTTCTTGACTATGCGGATACACCATGCCCGTACGTCTATCTCTTTTGTCTCTTGTGTCATACTCTTGTTGATGTTTATTTCAATGCGCCCGATGCCGACAAGACGGATACAACGACTGTCGCGGCACTGGATACTGTACCTACCATACTGAGCCACAGACTGATAGTCTGGTTGCTGGTAGAGCGTGCTTGGTTAGGCTCGACAACGATAACATCGTTCTGCTGTAAGTAGAAATAGGGGGAGGTGAACACCTCGTCCGTCCCTAAGTCGATGCGTGCGAACTCTATCTTGCCGTTGTTCTCACGGGTGATGAGTACGTTGTCCCGCCGTCCGTATTGTGTCATATCTCCTGCTGCCCCTAAGGCTTGGAGTATAGTCATCTGACCGTTGTTCAACGGATAAGACCCCGGGTTCTTCACCTCACCCAAGACCGTCACCTTGGCATCTAAAAAACGTAATGTGACGATAGGGTTGAGTATCTGCCCGCTCAGTCGGTCTTGTATCATGTTGATGACCTCCGACCGTGTCATACCCTCTACGTGCAACTTACCTAATATGGGGAAACTGATGTCACCGTTGCTGTCCACAGTGTAGTACTGCAGACTTGAAGAGGTGGGAACGGTACTGCTGGTAGGCGAACTGTATGCCGTGTTAGGCAGGTTATAGGGGATGACGGCTTCCGGATCCAAGGCAGACACCATGATGAGCAATGCGTCATTGACCTTGATACACGGGTCGGGCGGCTCAGGCATATGCTGATTGATAGAGTCTGCACTCTGAGCCGTGATATCTCGAAAATATGCCAACTGCTTCCGCGATACGCAAGAACATAAGCAGGCTACGATAAGTAGAGAGATGAGATGTCTTGTTTTAAGCATACGTGTAATAGGTTGTTTATCCATTGAGCGTGCAAAGGTACTATTCTTTTGTCATATATACAAATTTCTATGTTCTATTGCAGATATGTGGAAAATATCACAAGTACTTTCTATCCACCTCCCAAAAACAAAGTGGAAACACTGAGGAGAGTATCTCTCTACAAACACGGTAGATACACGGTAGATAAACGAGAGGATAAGCAGACACAAAACAGACGATAGAATACCATATAAAGCCCCATTCCCCGACATACCTGTACAAACAACAACTGCACCCCGCAAAGGATGCAGTTGTATGTATCAGTATAATGCTCTGAAAGAGCAGAATATTACTCGGCGGTCTGCACAGTCGTACCGTCAACAGTTACAGTAAACTTTTTGGTTTGAACATTTGTCTGGTTGTTCACATCCTGCCATAGCCCGTTATGGAGATCCTTGAATCCTGTAGCCGTGGTGTTCTTGATGTTCAGTGTCCCCGATATACCATACTCTGTATGCATCTGGATAGCACATTTATCGTCTGTCGTAGAAGCAGTGAAAGTGCAGTTATTTACATCCAAGTTGTAAACACAAGCACGCTCTGTGTACATTACGATACCTTTCTTTACGACATTGAAAGTACAATTATTAACGGTCATCTTAGAGCCCGTTGACCCGTAATAGAAGAGAGCATATCCATCAAAGCCACTACCCGTACTGACAGTAAAGTCACAGTCCTCAATCAATGTGTTCTCTCCATTCACACGCAAGCCTCCTTGTACGGAGCAGTTGCTCACAGTCAATCCCGCACCACGTTGGAAAAAGCCAAAATTAAACTCGTCGTATGTAAGTCCTGTGGGGATATTCAGTGTCAAGTTTTTCAGCGTCAACTTGTGTGTATTCTCAATATACAACGATTTCTGCATCTTCACAATCACATTTGCTTTACTCTCACCTATCAGCACATAACTTTCTGTAGCACTGCCAAGTGTTGCACCGCCAAGTTCGTATGTTCCGGCAGCCAACGTGATGATGCCTTTACCTGCCGCCAACGCAGCCTTCAACTCCTCAGTAGAGCTGACGGTGAAGACGTCATTAAGAGAAGTTTTATTGATAGTTACATTGGTAGGAGTAGTACGCAATAGCGTGATACTTGCGTCTGGAAAACGTGCTAAGTCGGTTGCATAGATCTCAGCAATGGAGTTCACTCCACGCTTATCGATAGGAGCATAAAAAGCATCAATACTTGTGTTGCTTACTGAGCAGTCAGTGATGGTAGCAGTACCGACCACACGACCAACAAGACCGCAAACGAAACCGGACTCGTCTGTAATAGGATAGTTGGAGATGGCACTGTTCTCTACAGAGCAGTTCTTGAGAGTAAGTGTGGCATTATTTGTTACAAAGCCGACAAGACCACCCACAGACTGGATACCTTTCACGTTTGCGTTGATGACCTTCACATTCTCCATGGTCAAGTTAGCCTTTGCATTCGCCTCGCCTATGACGGCACCGGCAAAACCGTGATAATCTTCACCGTTCCCGTTGCTGACATTCGGACAATCCACCTTGATATCTTTAACGGTAAGGTCTTTTACTGTGTAGGTCACATACCAACCACCGGCAATAAGTCCGTTCACATAGTCAGTCCCTTTGACCGGATCAATATACGGGGTTGTTGACAGGTTAGATAACGTGTGTCCCTGACCATCAACGACAAGAGTACCTGGCGTACCTTCTTTCTTCATACCAAGAGCAAAGCACTGAACAGAATGACCACCGAAGTCAATATCATTCATGATAGTGATGCTTTTCTGGATGTTCTTTCCACCTAACCATGCCCATTCGTCTGCACGAGTGATGAGGTATGCACCTGTGGTAGCGTCTGTCTGAGGCTCCATCTTGGAAGTGCCGTCCCAAACGAGTGCTTCGCCATCGAAGTCAGGCGTGATGACTACGTTGAACTCAGCGGTACTGGTCAGCAGGTTACCGTAGATATTCGTGCGGTAGTTGCGTTGCAGAGGCACGTTGT
>CAVKDW010000041.1:0-15297 GCA_963655075.1 Muribaculaceae bacterium
TGACAGGCCGGTATTCTAACCAACTGAACTACCGCACCTAAATACAGGTGCCTCGTTTCCGAAAGCGGGTGCAAAGGTACTACAAAAACAGATACACTCCAAATATAAACACAAAAAAATGCAATAATCTGCATTTTTCTTGTGTTTTCATATTGTATCGAAACCATATACCTCAAACCCCTTCCTCTGTCTTTACTCCTTACTCTTTTTTCATATGCGTAACCATAAGGGCAACGCCACCAACGGCGAAGCCCTTTAACGCACAGCCAACAACCTACATATCCTTCACCAAACGGACAGGTCTCCCTTTGTACCTATCGGAAGCGCTTGTGTACATGTTCTTTGCATCGAAGTACAATTGGTACGAGTAGGTAGGACTGCTCATTGTACCGGCCTGATAGTAACCGGACGACTGCATAAATTTAACCACTGTCCCTTCACGATTACCTGTAGCAGGCAAAAAGACTGCACCTGCTTCCTCTAACTGTTCCCACTGCACAAGTGTAAAAGTCTGGTAATCGGCGTATGCTTGTATAGTCTGAGCACTTGAATAGCCACTCTTGAAAGTTATGCCCGCAGGACAAGTCCAAGTGTCAGGCAGTAGAATAACACCATTCGCATACGCTGTGCCGTCGTCACTAAGGTTGATTCGAGCAACACCTCGCAAAGCACTGGCATTGGTACGAGTGTTTATCAAGTAATTCCACTCATCGTATGTAAGTGTGCGATAGGTATTTGGTGCAGCCGAACTGATACTATTCTGTCCCCAATCTACAAAGTCACCCTGATAGTCGGAGTTGCTTATGGAGATACTGATACCCCATTGAGCCGTCGTGTTGTCACCACTCCAACCAAAGAGGTCTATCTTATCGGCAAGAGCAGAACCACTGACATTGGCATCACCTAACATATCGTATTGATGTTCGGCAAAAGACCAAGAGTAGGTACCACTCTGCACACCCGAGCATTGTAGATTACCCTTTGTAAAGCGCACTTGTTTACCTTCTGCAGATACAGTAAATGCACCCGCAAGAACATTGTCGTCGGGACAATATGTAACATATACATACGAGGTGTCGTGAACATAGACGGTATCTCGTATCACTCGGTCCACATAAACGATTTCTCTCATAGAACGCGGTAACAGCAGACACATCGTATCCATATCAATAACACTGCCCATAGGAAAGGTCAGACTGTCCACATTCGTTATAGGCTGTGCATACTGCACACGACCATTATTCCAAACCATCTGGTTGGTTTGTGCATTCAGCAGCATACTACCCAGTACTACTGCTAACAAGAAGAATACTTTTTTCATATACATTTGTGTTAATTAGTTATTGTTTTACTTATCCGAACGAATAGACTGTGTTGCCTCTATCCGTCTGCCATGCACATCATACTGCACACCATCGACCACAATAATCAGTTGCCCGCCAACAATATACTTACCCACTTGACGCACTATGCTATTCTCTCTGTTCTCAGCAGGGTCAACAGAAGTGGGGTCTTCTTTGTACACGCCATAGACAATAGTCAGTTGGCTGATGTTCTCCGCAGGCACACGCAACTGTTCTACCCCGCGGATAGTCAGCACGGCAGCACCATTATCGTAACTCAATGACGGCATATCCGTCAGACGATAACACTTGCTCGTGCCGTTCACCCACGCATAGACGGCGTCTTTCTCTGCCTCCTGTGCATGTGTAGTCATCATCATCATAGCCAGTAGGCTACATAAGATTAGAACGATTCTTTTCATAGGCATTCATGTTTGTTGGTTGTTTTTATAGTGAAAGAGCGGTATAGCACACAACGAAACAGGGTAGATAGTACCCTATTTACCCGACTGTAAATGTCCGCTATCCCTTTATCGGTAGAGAGAGAGAGAGAGAGAGAGCATACAGCATACGAACAAACAAACAAACACCATTTGCCGACCAACTATAGTATATGCCTCTACTGCCCTCATAGGTATAAACACCATTACGCCGACAAATGTACTACATATTTTGCAAGTATGCAAATGGGTTGAGTTTTTTACTGGAAAGTTGAGTAAAGAATAAGGACTGTCGTTCGTTATATAGAGTACACGGTATAGTGCTTCAAGCATGGCGGATTATCTGTAAGTTAAGGCGTCCGCATACTCGGTGGGATAAAAATAGAGGCTGTCTAACTTATACCTTGTTAGACAGCCTCTATTCTTTTCCTCACACTGTAGTTGTTTATACTGTTGCCTCTATATTCCAGACGAACGCGCGGACACCGACCTCTTTGTTACGCATATCGAGTTTCTCGACAGCGTCCAGCAGTTCCTGAACCTTGTCATCCTCCACTATCGTGATGATGCAAGAGTTCATCTCCGGCCATGCGTGTGTTCCGCGGCGCGGATCGCCATCGTGTGTACCACGCCCCTGCACGTCCTCGAAGAAAGTGAACCCGCGGATGTTCAACATATCAAGCATATACTCTGCACGCTCCGTGTTGGCTTGATTGAATACTATCATTACTGATTTCATAATACTCCTATTTTGTTGTTAATGATATATCGGCAGGCGGACAATGCCGCCCGCCGATGGGTTTTATTGTGGTAGTTCTGTGGAAGACGTAGCACTGTCAACGGCTGGAGCAGGCGTCACTGCGGTAGCCTCAGCAGGCTGTTGTTTGTCTTTCTTCAGTTTGATATTCATAAAGATGAATCCCTTGCGCATGGAAGAAATACGGTCACGCTCGCCATGTCGAGACATTGCAGCATAGAGTGTCGGTACCATGAAGAATGTCAAGAACGTGGATACTGTCAGACCACCGATGACGACGATACCCATAGGCTGCCACATCTCCGAGCCTTCACCCGACGACACTGCCATAGGTACCATACCGAGTATAGTGGTGAACGCAGTCATCAGCACAGGTCGCATACGACTACGCCCGGCATCTACTACGGCTTTATTAAGTTCTACGCCTCGTTCTCGTAGCAGGTCGGTATAGTCAATCAGCACAATACCATTCTTAACAACTATACCAATCAACATGATAAGACCCAATGCTCCAATCATATCCAGCGAGCGTCCTGTCATCCAGAGTGCCATGACGACACCTGAAAGTGCAAATGGGATAGTGAACATGATGACGAACGGTTTCTTGAACGACTCGAACTGACTTGCCATGACGATATAGACGAGTATCACGATAAGTGCAGCCAGCAGTCCCATCTTCCCGAAGGTCTCTTGTTGGTCTTCATAATCACCTGCAAGTCGTATGGTAACACCTTGTGGGATATTCAGTTGGTCAATGACTTGCGTTTGGATAGTCTGTGCCAATTCGCCCAGAGGCACATTATATGGAGTCACGGAAACCGTTACGATACGCTGGCGCAGTTTGCGCTCGATGGTAGGCGGTGTCCAATACTCGCCTATGCTGCACACCTCCGATAGTTTGACGCTCTTGCCCGTTGGGGTAGGAATAGTGAGGTCTTGTATCTTCTCGATGGTATTGCGGTCGTTCTCTTGCAGTCGGCATACGATGTTATATTCGGAGCCGTCCTCTTTAAGGTATCCACACGACATCCCATTCACGCGGTTGCGTAGATAGGTAGAGATAGTGGCAGGTGTCAGTCCTAAGCGACTGGCTTTCTCTTTATTTACCACTATCTTTATCTCGGGACGCTCATCGTCACGTGAGATAGTAGCATCACGTGCACCTTTTACCTCGTGGTTACATTTGGCTCGTATCTCTTCTGCCAATAGCGATGTTGCATCGAAGTCATATCCGTATATCTCTATATCTACCGAGTTAGACGCCCCGGCCCCCATACCGGTAGATGTGCTGACCTTATAATCCGTTATCTCCGGATAACGGGCAATCTCTTGTCGCAACACCTCTGCGATGTCGAAGATTGAACGGTCACGCTCATATTTCTTGTTACAGCGTACAGTCATTGAGATCGTATTATTCATCGTTGAAGAGAATAATGCCGATATACCAGAGTCATCGTTTGACCCTGCTGAAGTAGATATCAGTTGTATCTCTGGTACGAGTTCTACGAAACGTGCTTCTAATGCCCGTGCGGTCTTCAATGTCTCCTCAATACGCGTACCACGCTGCAATTTAAGCGTGACAGACATACGACCGTTATCCTGCTGTTGCATAAAGTCAGTACCTATCCTACCTGTCAGTACAGGTATCATAGAGAGTGCAAAGAATAGGAACAGTCCGCCAAAAGCAACAGGCTTATGGTTCAAGCACCATGCCAAGCCTTTGGCGTACTTGTCATCTACCCAGTTCAACGCACGAACGACAGTCTTATCATACCAAGTCTTATTGGCACCGTCATCCACCAAGTTACCCTCCTCATCAACATGTACCTTACGCGGCTTTAGCAGTTGGCTTGCCAACATAGGTGTCAGTGAGATAGCAATCAAAGTAGAAGTAGTGGTGACGATAGTCACAATCCAACCCAACTCTCGGAACATGATACCTGCCATACCTGTCAGTGTCGTCAAAGGTACAAACACTGCTATCAAAACGAGAGTGGTTGCTATAACCGATATCCACACCTCGTTGGTTGCATATATGGCTGCCTCACGAGGATTCTCTCCACGGTCCACATGCTTGGTGATATTCTCCAATACCACAATGGCATCGTCCACCACCATACCGATAGCCACCGTGAGCGAACAGAGTGAGATGATATTCAATGACGAATCTACTAACTTCAGGTAGATAAAGGCTACAATCAAGGATATTGGGATGGTCAGAGCAATGATGAGTGTTGCACGCCAGCGTCCAAGGAAGAACAATACTACCAATACCACGAAGAGCAGAGCGTATGCGATAGACTCCTTCAACGAGTCGATAGAGTTGTTGATAGTCTCCGAAGAGTCGTAGATGAGTTTGAACTTCACATCTGAAGGCAAGGTCTTCTGTATCTTCTCCACCTCCTTACGCACATCACGACATATCTGCACGGTGTTAGCACCCGTCTGCTTGGTAATCATCAGACGGGCACACTCGATACCGTCAGTCTTCTCGTCAAGCGACAACTCTTTGATAGTATCTTTGACGGTGGCTATATCACGCACATAAACCTGACGACCATCGGCGGTAGTGGTAACCACCAGGTCGTTAATCTCCGAAGACTCAAGGAACTCGGAGCGTACTTCCATCTGATACTGCTCTTTCTTCAACTTGACAGTACCCGATGACATATTCAGGTTATTCGCAGAAATAACATTACCCACAGCCTCCACGGTCAGCCCATAAGCATCCAACTTCTGCTGGTCGAGATAAACATACACATATCGGTTAGGAGCACCCGAGACCGTCAGGTTACCGATGCCGTCCACACGGTTGAGTTGAGGGATAATCTCATCGTCCAACAACTTATCCAATGCCGGATAGGTCTCATTGGCAGTGACAGCATACTGGATGACAGGCATCATAGAGGTGGTCAGACGCAAGATGATAGGGTTCGAGCAGCCGTCGGGCAGGTCGTCCTTCACAAGATCCACATAGGTACGCACATCGTTGATTATCTCATCGAGGTTTGTACCCCATTCAAACTCCATGGTTACCTGCGATATGTTATCCTTGGATTGCGAGGTGAGTTCTTTCAGGTGGTCAACTGAGTTCAATGAGTTCTCCATCACCTTGGTCACGTTGGTCTCCACTTCCGATGCGGATGCACCTGCATAGGTAGTCATCACCGTGATATATGGTGGGTCCATCTCTGGATATTGGTCGATAGGCAACTGCACATAGCAGAACAGACCGATGATAATCACTGCCACAAAGATAAGAGCAGTGGTAACGGGCTTTTGGACCGCTGATTTATATATAGCCATAATGCTTTTTAGTTAAAGGTTTAGGTTATTCTGCAACTGTTTCACCGACACTAATCTTCACGCCATCTACCAGACGCGCCTCTCCTTTGGTAACTAATTCTACACCGTCCACTATCTCTGGAGCAGATATCTCGACATCGTCGCCGAAGCGTTGTCCCATCTCAACAGTTACACGCTTGGCATAGCCGTTATCGTTGATGAAAACATAGCGGTCGTTAGCACCGACTAACTTCAGCACGGTGGAGTAAGGTGCGGTGATGACTTTCTCCTTACCAAGACCAATAGTAGTCGTTATATACATACCCGGACGGAGCAGACCACTCTTGTTCGGCACTACAACCTTCACTTGGAAAGTGTGTGTGGACGCGTCCACGGTCGGATAAACGACCTCTATCGTAGCAGGGAACACCTTATCCGGATATACCTCCGAACGAAGTTCCAAGCGCATACCTTCTTTCACAAGGGGGATGTACGACTCAGGAATGGCTACGAGAGTCTTCAGTTTGTCCACTTGGGTCAGTACCAAGATAGCCTGACCGCTGTACAACTCCCCGTTCTCATAGTTCTTTGCCGATATGACGCCGGCGAAAGGTGCCTTGACGTAGGTGTTCACCTCAAGGAAATCGAGATTCTCCTTGGTCTGGTCATACTGTGTCTTGACTTGGTCGTAGGACTGCTGACTGACAGACCCTGAAGCCAACAGAGCCTCGGCACGATCCAATTCCGTCTTGAGATTGGTCAAAGATATCTTGGTGGTCTTATACTGGTTCTGATCCATACGCACGAGGTCGCTACCTTTCTTCACTTGATCGCCTACCTCAACATAGATATGCTCTATCTTGCCCGTCACCGATGGTGCTACATTCTGCGTCTGATAACCTAACAGGTTGGACGACAAAGTTATCTCACGTTGTATCTCACGAGGGTGCAACGTAGTGAGTTCCACTACCTCCACACGCTCCTCCGTAGCACTGATAGTTGTCGCCTGTTGCTTGTTACCGCAGCCGACAAACACCAAGGCTGCAGTTGCCATAATCATGTACTTCTTCATATCTCTTGTTTAATGCTTTATTGTTATCACTTGTTGTTAAGGAACTTCTCGAACTCTACCTGCGCGTTGACCAATGTCAGTACCGCCTGCACATACGACGACTGTGCCGTGATGAGATCGTTGCTGGCATTCACCAACTCAAGGTTAGAACTCGTACCATGGTTGAACTTGTTCGTGGTGGACTGGAACACACGCTGCGTCACGTCCATATTCTGCTTCTCAGTCATGTAACTCTCGAACGAGTTCTGCAAGGTGAAACGCAATTGTTGGTCTTGAATACCGAGGTTATCGGTGGTCTCAGCGAGTGTATTGCGTGCCTCTTCAAGAGCAATCTTTTTCTCTGTGACACCTGCAGCCCGCTTGCCCGATGACCATAAAGGCAGCGAGACTGTTACGGATACAGCGTGTGGCGGAGTCATACGGAAACCACCCTCTGCATAGTAGTGTTGATTGTTGTATTGGTAACCTACGCCTACCGTTGGTCCATACGCCCACGCAGCCATATGTACATTCGCTTTGGCGAGTTCTACATTCTTCTGCAGGGTCTGATAGTTTAAGTTGTTAGCAATGTTGAAGTCTTCTCCCAATAGGTTGAGCACCGCTTCTGCCGACAGCATATCATCGAGGGTAGTGGTGAGTGTCAGTTCGGTCTCGACAGGCACATCCAACAACACCTTGAGCGAGGCAATCGCCAACTGGGTGGAACGCTTGTTGGAATTGATATTGTTACGCAGTGTGTTCACACGCACCATGATCTGGTCTGCACTCGTTTGCTCGGCTGCACCTACATCGACAGAGCGTTGTGTCATCTCTGCGAGTTTCTCCACATTCTGCAACGAGGAGTCCAATAGAGCCACTACGTCTTGCAGCACGAGTACTGAGGCATACGAGGTCTTAACATTGGCACGTAACGACACCTCCGACTGCTCTAAACTAATCTTCTGCATATCGATAGCGATAGTATTGAGTATCGCCCCCACGATGGCTTGACCATTGATGCCCACCGAGGCGGTAACGCCTGTAGTAGAGTAGTCCGGCATGGATATTTCTATCCCACTGAACTCCATCTTATATCCGCACATCGTGTTGTAGCCCCAACTTGCACTCACTTGTGGTAACATCTCGGCTATGGTCTGCCAGCGTTTGGCGTACGCCTCTTGCACGGCAAGGCTTGCATTGCGGAGACTGCGGTTAGACGCAATGGCATAGTCTTGCGCTTCTTCGAGACTAAGACTTAATGACTGCGGGACATCACGCTGCGGAGCCTTCTTGGTGGCCGCTATCACATGATCTTCCGCCATAGCACCGCTGCTTATCATAAGTGCGGCAAACATCAATGAAAGTAGTTTCTTCATCTTGTACCTTAAAAATACCTGAGTTATATATGTTAAATGGTTTAATGGTCGTTTATCTCTATTCATCGGGGGCGACAGCCGCTGATTGCATACCCTGCAGTGCCTCTATCCCTTGCTGAGTCAAGATACCACGTGTGATGATATCCACACCTTGACGGGCAAAACTAAGCATCTCCTCCCGCTGCTGCGGGTAGAGTCGCAACTGCTCCATGAGTTGATGGTGCGCATGAGCAAACAACTGTGCTGCCAGATGCGCATTGAGTTCCGTGCGAAAGACACCATATCTTTGCCCCTCCTCAATAAACTGTTCCATATACTTCGCCATCATCTTGTTAAGGTGTGCCTTATGCGACTCACACAATGCAGGATAGTATTTCTGCAAGTCATACATGATGGGGGGCGGCTGCTCAATATCTTTCTCGCTCTTGCTGGCAATAGTTCCCCACTCGTGCAGTATCTGGATGATACTTTTACCTCTCACCTCCTCTAAGAACTGCGCCTCTATCATCCTCTCATGCAAATGGATACCCTCTTGCACTAACTGGTCTTTCGATTCGAAATATACGTAGAAAGTCTTCTTGCTTATCCCCAACTGACGACAAATATCATCAATACTCACCGACCGTATCCCCACCAACCGCATCTTCTCCGTACCCACCGTTAGTATCGCCTCCCGCATCGCGTCCTTTGCACTGTTCGACATCTCCCCACTCTCGGCAGCATCACCGGTATCCTCGACAGCCTCCACAGCACTGACATCTGTATTCTCTGCGACATCCGTACTCTCCACACCAACCACAGCAGTATCGACCACCGTATCAGCAGTCTCATCCGTCATCAATGGGGCTTGCGGCACCTCACCATCCGTTGTCAATGGGGCTTGCATAGTAGTATGTTCACACGAATCTGTCATAAGTTATGAATGAATATACAATAACCGTGCCATAGTACGGAAACTCGGAAACTTTTTTCCTGTTATAGTTTCCAAGTGTAGATAGGGTATATATGATAACTGAAAACTGACACCCTTTCTTGTGTAAGAGGTGTCCGGTCTGAGAAATATTTTTGTAAAGCTCTCTCTCCTATAGTGTTCTAAAACAGCACAAGTGACATCATATCAGTCACAGAAGTTTCCGAGCCTCGTCTTTAAGCATCTGCAAAGCCTTCTCGTTAGCCGTCTCTCCATTGGTGTTGTAAGCAGTGATGAGCACCTTTGCATAATCTAATGCGGTACTGTTCGTTGGCATCTGTGCTGCAATACTGTTCAGGAAAGCGATAGTTTGTTCTTTTGCCCCACAGATAGCCCGCCATGTTTCGTCACTGACATATATCTGCTGACTCGTATTATGGTCATACTCTTGCCTGACAACCTGCATCAAGCGTTGTTGCACTTGCAGGATAGACATGTTGTTTATATCCAAATCAATGAGCATATGTTCCGGTGTTGTGCGCTCAAGCAGCAGTGTCAGCCGTTCATAAGCACGCATACGGATAGGAGATATCTCTTTCTGGGACAACCGTTTTAACTCCCACAAGCGTTTCTGTTCTTCGTTTTTGAACAACTTGTGCATCACTATCCAGGCTGCCAAAAGCACGATAAGTGCAGGGATAGTATATTTGAATATCTCAATCATGGTGCTCTGTGTACAATAGTCCTTAACTGTTTCGGGCGCAAAGTTACAATGATTATCTGAATTCTCCAAATACAACTGTGTTACAACATTTGCGTGAACGAAACAAATGTCGTACCTTTGCGGTGTCTAACAAGTAAATGTTTACCTATGATACGTACTCATATCCGTTCTTTCCTGCCTGATGCCATTATTCTCGTAGTGTTTTTAGCAGCCTCTGCTATTTACTTTTTCCCGGCATTGCAAGGGAAAGTCATCTATGCAGGCGACAATATCAACGGTTCAGCGGCAGTGCATGAGACAATGCAGTACCATCGGGAAACCGATAACTACACTTTTTGGACGGGTTCTATGTTCTCAGGTATGCCCAACTACCAGATAGGTGGCGGCGAACCCGGCACTGTGGATAAGATACTGTACCCCGTCCGTTGGCTGATGCAACGCGGTATCTTCGGCAGTGTATTCTTCATCTTTCTCTACTACCTCATCGCATTCTTCCTGTTACTGCGGGCATTCAAGATAGACAAATGGCTGAGCCTCGCAGGTGCCTTCGCTATGGCAATGTCGAGTTATTTCTTTATCATCATCGCCGCTTCGCACCACGGCAAGTGCTATAGTATCACGTGGATGATGATGGTCATAATAGGTTTCATACTCACCTACCGCAAGCAGTACGGATGGGGAGCCATACTGATAATGTTCTTTACCTATGCCGGTTTCTTCCTGCACCCGCAGATGTCCTACTACATCTGCATGCTGATAGGCATACTCTGGTTTGCCGAGTTGGCGATAGCATGGCGCGACAAGGCATGGAAGCACTTCGGTATAGCGACCGCCGTGTTCTTCGCCTCTTTCGCTGTAGGCATGGGAATGGGGAGCGGAAACATCTTTATGAACTCAGAGTACGCTGCAGAGACTATGCGTGGAGGACACTCCGACATCGTGAAAGAGACCGACACTACCAACAAGACCAAAGGCTTGGACCTCGATTACGCAACGGCGTGGAGTTATGGCATTGACGAGACGATGACTTTCCTCATACCGAACTATATGGGGGGAGCCAGCGGATATAACCTTGGCAAAGACTCCCAACTGGAGCAAGACCTCAAGAAGATGGGCGTACCTGCACGACAAGCCAAACAGTTCTGCCAGTCTGCACCTACCTATCGCGGAGAGAAAACCTTCACAAGCGGACCGGTGTATATGGGTGCCATCGTATGTTTCCTTTTCATACTCGGACTGCTCATCGTCGGTGGACCCTATAAATGGGCTCTCCTGGCGGCTACACTCTTCTCTGTCCTCCTTGCGTGGGGACACAACTGCATGTGGCTAACCGAACTGTTCTTCAAGTACTTCCCGATGTACAACAAGTTCCGCGCTGTGGAGAGTATATTGATTGTCGCTGAGATAACTATGCCGCTACTCGGTTTCCTCGCCCTGAAGACCATCGCTGACGGAAAGATGCCGTGGAAACACTTGCGCACCAACCTGTTCATCGCAGGGGGCATAACCGCAGCCATCTGCCTACTCGTCGCTCTCTTTGGCGGTAGCATCGACGTGACATCGTCCTACGACGCACAATGGAAAAACCAAGTAGGACAACAGATATACGACGCCATACTCAACCAACGCACCTTGTTAATAACGAAAGACGCTTGGCGTTCCCTGCTCTTTGCCGCACTTGGCTTCGGAGTAGTGTTCGTGTATGCTTACTATATCTGCAACAAACCCAAACCACAACTGTCGATGTTCTGTGGTCTCGCACTCACGGCACTCATCATCTGCGATATGTGGACTGTTGACAAACGCTTCTGCAATGACAGTATGTTCGTCACGAAGAGTGACCGCAACAAAGCATTCAAGATGCTGCCATACGAAGAGGAACTTCTGAAAGACAAGACATCTTTCCGCGTGCTGAACCTATCGACCAACACCTTCAATGAGGCACGCACCAGTTACTACCTCAAGTCAATAGGCGGCTACTCCGCTGCCAAACTGCGCCGCTATCAAGACCTTATCGATGTGCATATCGCACCGGAGATGAACCCCCTCATGCAGACCATCGCACAAACGAACGGCTTACAAACACCTTGCAACGCGGATAGCCTGTTCCCTGTCCTAAACATGCTGAATATGAAATACGCCATCGTACCTCTGCAGAGCGGACAACAAGTGCCTATACGGAACCCCTACGCCATGGGTAACTGCTGGTACGTGGACGACTTGTATGTAGTGGACAACGCCAACGATGAGATAAACGCACTCAGGACGGTGAACCTCCACACCACCGCCGTTGTGCATACCACCTTCGCCTCACTACTCAGCACCGACATACCCGAGGTCGCTCCCTTGATGACCTACGACGCTGACAGGATACACCTCACTCACTATGCCCCCAATCGACTGGACTATCAGGCGCAGAACGAGCAGAATCGTGTGGCTGTGTTCTCAGAGATATACTACCCGCACGGCTGGCATCTCTACCTGACTAACAACGGTGAACTGGAGAACGAGATACCCTTGGCGCGAGTCAACTACATGCTCCGCGCTGCCGTCATACCCGCAGGCACACACACCCTCGCCATGGTCTTCGACCCGGACTCCTACCACAAAGGCAACGCCTTGTCTATGGCATGCTTCGTCCTCCTGCTGCTGACACTCACTGCCACAATAGGCTGGCAGGTGTACACACACCGACAAGAGAAAAAGAAATAAATCAACAAACCACACCAAACCTTATCCCACCACCCTCAAATTAAACATTAAACATTAAAGATTGGGTGATTGTTGGGTGATTACTGGGTGATTATTGGGTGATTACTGGGTGATTAAACGCCCCTTAGCATATCAGTGCATCGATACGTTCCTTCTGCATGCCTGCATTCTTCCGGAAACGGCGTATGATGATAGATGACATAGCGGGCGAATTATCCTCCAACAAGCCCTTTTGTGACATTACAGCGAAATAGGATAAGTTTATATCCTTTATTTGGATGCCCTTGGATGGTATATCCACAAAAGAGTACTATAGTACCTGCCCACTTAACAGCCTCACTAATCAATCGTTTGATGTACTTCGTACGAGAGATAGCGAGAGTGCGCTGGCGTTCACTGACACCAATCTGGTAAGTGAGTTTGTCAAAATAAGGCTTCTCTAATTTTGATTGAGGAATAATATGATGCAGAACGGGTGTCGGTAAATATAGCACTGTCATACCCAATGAGTGCATCTTATCAAAGATATCCTTCTCTTCAGATGCCATTAGACTGCTTCCCTTGCGTCCAAGAGCTGTGTTAAATAGCCCCACTTGTTCAAACACCTCTTTACGGTATGCAGCATTTCCTCCTCCGGGATAACGCCCTTCTGGAAATACGCGAATACTGTCACCGTAATTGAGCCACCCTGTCAAAAGAGCCTTTGTATAGGAAGTCATCCATGCAGGTACCGAAGTCTCGTATAGAGGTTCAATAGGACCACCCGCAGCCATAGTCTTGGGATTATCCGCAAAATGCTCTGCATAAATTCGCAGATAATCGGTATCGACCAATGCATCGTCATCTATATAAACCAAAATATCTCCTTTCGCCTCATGAATACCTTTATTACGGGCTGCTGAGAGCCCCTGCTCGGGCTCTACCACATAACGAAAAGTGATCTCTGGATGGACTCGGGCAAAAGCATCGCAGATAGCATGTGTGTTGTCGGTGCAGTTGTTATCAACCAGTACAATCTCATACTCCGATGTATCAATGTCGTTCTTTGCTATCGAATCTAACAGATTGCCAATATACTTTGCACGGTTATAAGTACATATGATAACGGTTAGCATAACTCTATTTTATTAAATTAGCACCACATACTGCGACACATTATGCACAGGCAATATAATCGAGATAGATGGCATAATCAGTGAATAATTCTTGCCACAAAGGTACTATACACATTCCAATTACGCAAGAAAAAGACTTCTGTAAAAGTGCTTTTGTTCTTGGACAGCACATCCACTACACTCAACACTCACCCCCTTTCCACTCTCCACTTTCCACTTCCCGACTTCTTTCAACTTTAAACTCCTCAACTAAACAATTTCTCCTAAACTCATCAACTAAAAACCAAAACCATTTGCTTACTTCAAAAAAATACACTACATTTGTCGCCGTAAGAGGTATGATACGATCCCAATCAACATCTAATAGACATCCAATATGAAAAAAGCATTCTTCCTATTTGCAGTGGCATTGAGCAGTCTGCTGCTCAATGCGCAAACCAACCAGGTAGTGTGGCTGAATGGCAAGGTGTACTACGAGCAACCTATTGCCTCCATCGACAGTATTACCTACGACATGAACAACATGATAACAGGCGACACACTCAAACTGATTATGCCTCGTGCCACCAAAGAGATTGTTTACAAAGAGATTCACGATACTGTCTATATCTATGATTGTCCCGACTATAATGTACTCGCTGGTGCATTCTCCGTATCGGCAGAAGGCAAACAGGTCGCATTCACCAGAGGCAACTTGCAGTACAGGCAATCCACTTCCTCTTGGTCGTTCGCGGAGAACCAATATGATATGTTGGGCTCTGCCAATGTCAGCGGAGGCACCCTTGCCGACAAGATTGACATCTTCGGCTGGAGCGGCAGTACAGGTTCGGCAAAGTGGGGTATCAGCACATCCAAAAACAACGCTGACTACGCCGGTGACTTTGTGGACTGGGGAACGAACACTATAAGGACAAGTGCCCCGAACACCTACCGCACACTCACGAAAGACGAGTGTGACTATCTTATCAATACGCGCGCCAATGCAGACAGCCTGAAAGGTATTGCCCGTATCAACCTTAACAGCGATGGAACACAATACGCCAATGGTCTTATCATCCTGCCCGATGATTGGACTTGCCCTGCGGGCATAACCTTCAAGAGCGGTTTTGCAAGTACTAATAGTGATCAAGCGTATGCCGACTATCAAACCTTTACCCTCGCCCAATGGCAACAATTAGAAAACGCAGGCGCAGTCTTCTTGCCTGCTTCGGGGTACCGCAGCGGGTCGAAGATGTGCGATGTGCAGGGAAGCGGCGGCTATTGGTCTGCTACGGCGAGCAACTCGAACTACGCGTTCGACATGTCCTTCTTCTCGCATATAGCGTCTGCGTCCTTCAGTTACGGCGATCTCTACTACGGGCAAGCAGTCCGCCTCGTAAAAGATTTATATTGATACAGGGATGCCCACACCTCCCCATTACTTTTAATAAAATCCATTATGAAAAAACTACTATTCTTGTTATCAGTAGCATGCAGCAGTCTGCTGCTGCATGCACAAACCAACCAAGTGGTATGGCTGAATGGCAAGGTGTACTACGAGCAACCGATTGCCTCCATCGACAGTATTACCTACGATATGAGCAA
>CAVKDW010000042.1:0-14885 GCA_963655075.1 Muribaculaceae bacterium
ATATACCAGCAAGTCTTGCGACTTGACCGCAGGCGGGGCGCCCGCGTCCCCAGTGTATTCAGTGTGACGAACGGGTATTATGGGTCAACGTCGGGTAGGATAGTTGTACCTTTGCAGTCGGGTTGTTTTTGTATGAAAAGGATATGTTCGTGTATGAGTTTCTTTGCGACAGAGATATTGGCTTGTGTTTCTATGGTTAGTCGTATTTGCCGTATATGCGTATTCTGTGCACGTGCTATGGCAGGTATGATGACAGCCGAGCATCTTGTGCCGAAGGTTTGTGTCAGTCGTTGTTGTAGCAGTTGTGCTGCCGTCTTGAGGCGTGAGATATTGTGATGTTTGAGTGTCAAGATGATGAGTCTATAGAAGGGTGGATAGTGAAACTGTTGCCGTTCCTGTATCTGCTGTTGATAGAGCGTTATGAAGTCGTGTTGTTGCAGTAAGGTGTAGATATTGTTGTTGGGGTCGAACGTCTGTATGATGACTTCTCCCTGTTGTCCTGTTCTACCTGCTCTTCCGCTGACTTGTTCCAACATCTGGAAGGCTCGTTCGTAACTACGGAAGTGAGGCTGGTTGATGAGATTATCCGCCTGCAGCACTGCCACGAGGCTGACCTCGTTGAAGTGTAGTCCTTTGGTCACCATCTGTGTGCCGATGAGTATGTCTATCCGGTGGTTGGCGAAGTCGTCTATCAGTCGTTGGTATCCTTCTTTGTTGCGTGTTGTGTCGAGGTCCATCCGTGCTACACGGGCGTTGGGGAACAGCAGTTGTATCTCTTCTTCAAGTCTTTCTGTTCCGAACCCATGTTCATAGTATGCGGTGTCGCATTGTACGCAATGTGGCCTAGCGTTAGTCCTGTATCCGCAGCAGTGGCACAGCAGTGTTTGCGTACGTTTATGGTACGTGAGGCTGACGTCGCAGTTAGGGCATTTGGGTACGTATCCGCATGCGGGGCATTGCAAGAAAGGAGCATATCCTCGTCTGTTTTGGAACAGTATCACTTGTTTGTTGCGTGTCAGTTCCTGTTTGATACGTTCCACGAGCGGGTCTGCGAAATGTCCGTACAACTCTTTGCGGTGGTACTGTCGTTGCAGGTCGATGATAGTGATTCGTGGCAGTTGCAGTTCCCGGTAACGTTTGTTCATTGTGACTAACCCATACTTGCCTGTTTGCGTGTTATGGTACGTCTCAATGGCAGGTGTTGCCGTTCCGAGCAGCACTTTGGCGTTGAACAGTTGTGCGAGTATGATGGCTACGGAGCGGGCGTGGTATCGTGGTGCAGGGTCTTGTTGTTTGTAGTTAGGTTCGTGTTCCTCGTCAACGATAATCAGTCCGAGTTGTTGGAAAGGGAGGAAGACTGCTGAGCGTGCTCCTATTACAAGCAGGGGTGTTGTGGCATGTGCTACTTGGTAATATATCTCTACGCGTTCCGGGTTTGTGAACCGTGAGTGGTACACGACGACCTGTTTTCCGAAGACTGATTGCAGTCTGTCGGTGAGTTGTGTGGTGAGTGCTATCTCCGGTACGAGGTATAGAACTTGTTTGCCCTGTCGGAGTGTTTGTGCGATGAGGTGCATATATACCTCCGTCTTTCCGCTGGATGTGACGCCATATAGGAGTGTCACATTGTGTTGTTCCCATGCGTGTATGATAGCCGACAGGGCTTGTTGTTGTTGTGTGTCGAGCGTATGTAAGGGGATAGTGGTCCCGTGATACTGCCGCAGTCGTGAGACAGTCTGTTCGAGGTCTATGAGTATATGTTTGTCTATGAGTGTTCGTAGCACGGCACTGCTCTCCCGGCTTGTCTCGAGTAGTATCCGTCGTTCGACAGGCCGGTAGTTCGTATAGTCGGCTGTGCTGAGAGAAAGGAAGGTGAGGAACAGGTGCTCCTGTTTAGGTGCCCGATGCAGTGTGTCTATGAGTGTCTGTAGTGCGGGTTGTTGTGTGTAGGCGGGAGCGATGGTTATATAGCGCGCGGTCAGTTGTGTATAATCGTCATCGATGATACCTGCCGGCAGTGCTGCTGTCAGCACCTCGCCCAGTGTACACATATAGTACTGTGCTATCCATTCCCAGAGTTGTATCTGTTGCGTTGTGACAACAGGCTTGTCGTCAAGTACCTGCAGTATATCCCGGACAGTGATATTGCTATTTATCCCGCCTTGGTGTGTACGATAGATGATGCCTGTTATTGTTTTGTTTTTCCCCAATGACACCCATACTCGTCCTCCAACGGGTAGAGTGGTTATGCTATCGGGTACGGAGTAGGTATATGTGTCGGCGATAGCAAGAGGCAGTATGATGTCAATGTATCGGGTTATTGTGGTGTTGTTTTCTCTAATGCTATTGCCTTCTCATAGCAGGTCCGGCATAATGGTTCGTAGCTATCTGTCTCTCCGAGTAGTACCCGTTTGTCGTTATTGACTGTTCGGTGACTGATATATGCGAGGTCTCCGCAGTGTACACAGATGGCGTGTGTCTTATACACATCGTCTGCTATCGCCATCAGCGCAGGCATAGGTCCGAAAGGTATGCCTTTGAAATCCATGTCGAGTCCTGCGCAGATGACTCGTATGCCTCGTTGTGCCAGTTGGTTGCACACCTCTACTATCCCCATGTCGAAGAACTGTGCCTCGTCTATTCCCACGACGTCCACGTCATTGGCGAGTAACAGGATGTTCTGTGATGAGTCAACGGGTGTGGAGTGTATGGAGTTATGGTCGTGGCTGACCACTTCTTCTTCGCTATAGCGCACGTCGATAGCGGGTTTGAATATCTCGACCCGCAGGTGTGCGAACTGTGCCCGTTTCATACGTCGTATGAGTTCTTCTGTTTTTCCGGAGAACATGCTCCCGCATACCACTTCTATACTTCCTCGTCTGAGGCGTGGTCCTCGTGTGTCTCTTTCGTTGAACATAGTCTGATGTCTTGTGCCATCATCTGGATGGTTGTTTTATGATGAAAAGTATTCTCGTCGAGTTCGTAGCAGATATCTACCGGTTGTCCGTTTCTCATTGTCATCTCCATATCTGCTCTTCCGAAAGCGATGCCTGTGATGGCTGCGGTACGATCGGTGACGTCAAGTCGCAGGTGTTCCCTGTTCTTTCCGACGGCTCGCGTGTCATGATTGTTTATGAGTTGTCTTGTGATGAACAGCGGTCTTGGGTTTCCCGGTCCGAAAGGTTCCAAGTGTTTGAGAATCTTCCAGAATTGGCCATTTATGTCTGTCAGTTGTATCTCGTCTTCTATATGTAGCGTAGGGTGTAACTGGTTCTCGCGTATATGTGTCGCCACATAGTTTTCGAAGCGTTGTTTGAACTCGTTGAGGTCTTTGAGTTGCATACTCAGTCCTGCCGCGAAGACATGTCCTCCGAAGTTGGTCAGCAAGTCGTGGCAGGAGTCTATAGCGGAGTATATATCGAATCCTCCGACAGACCGTGCAGAGCCAGAGATGATATCCCCTTCTCCCGCTGTCAGCACTATGGTCGGTCGGTAGAATCGCTCTGTCAGCCGTGAAGCGACGATGCCTACCACGCCCTTGTGCCATGTGGGCGCATAGACGACGGTGGATTTTCTGGTGGCATTATCGGGGTCTTGGGTCAGCAGGTCTATTGCTTGTTTGGTCGTTTCTGTGTCGCAGTTTTGTCGTTCCACATTGTAGGTATTGATCTCGCTTGCCTGTTGTTGTGCCAATGATATGTCATCGGTTATCAGCAGTTTGACGGCTTCGCGTCCCGATTTCATTCTTCCACTCGCGTTGATGCGGGGTCCAATCTTGTAAACGAGGTCGTTGATATTTATCCTCCCGTCTTCGATGGCTGCCACATGCATTATGGCTGTTATGCCGGCGAAGGGGTGTTCGTTTATCTGTCGAATACCATAGTGCGCGAGGATACGGTTCTCTCCTGTGACAGGGACGACGTCAGAAGCGATAGACATCGCCAGCAGTTGCAAGAGAGGGGTGAGTGTGGCGGTCGGCAGGTGATGTCGTTGGGTGTATGCTTGTGCCAGTTTGAACCCGACACCGCAGCCCGACAGTTCTTTGTACGGGTATTGGCAGTCTGCCCGTTTCATGTTAAGTACGGCTACGGCTGGTGGCAGCGTGTCCCCCGGTGTGTGGTGGTCGCAGATGATGAAGTCGATGTCGCGCGTAGCAGCATACGCCACTTTGTCTATGGCTTTGATGCCACAGTCGAGTGCTATGATGAGCGAGCATTGGTGTGCTGCTGCATAGTCTATCCCCTGTGTGGACACTCCATACCCTTCGGTGTAGCGGTCGGGGATATAGTAATCGAGGTATGGTGTGAGCGGGTGTAAGAAGCGGTACATAAGGGCTACGGCTGTGGTGCCGTCCACGTCGTAGTCTCCGTAGATGAGTATCTTCTCACCTTTCTCTATGGCTTGTGTCAGGCGTGTCACCGCCTTATCCATATCCCGCATGAGGAAAGGGTCGTGCAGTTGGCTGAGCGATGGTCGCACGAACTCGCGCGCCTCTTCTGCCGTGTGTATCCCCCGCATGACCAGTAGATGTGCGGATGCCTCGCTGATATTGAGGTCGCGTGCCAGCCATGCTTGCGTATTTTGTTCCTCCGGTGTGAGAGAGGCGATGTTCCAGCGGTATTCTGTCATGTCATTGTTCTATTGCAAATCTGTCCACATCTCTCCATAGTGGTAGGGCTTGACGGAAATGGTGCAGTGTTTCGATGTCGAAGCGGGCGATACGTATCCCCTCCTCGTTATCCGCGAACTGTGCTATGGGTTGCAGCCGGGTGTCATAGGCAACGGAGTGTCCATTGTAGTGTAGTCCTGTTCCATCTTCGCCGACGGGGTTCACTGCTGCTATGTATGCCTGGTTCTCGATGGCGCGTGCAGCCACGAGTGCATCCCAATATTGGATGCGTATCTCCGGCCAATTGGCACAAACGAGTATGAGGTCGTAGTCAGAGCCTGTATGGTTGCGTACCCAAGCGGGGAAGCGCAGGTCATAGCATATAAGCATCAGCATATTGACACCTCTGTACTGGAAGCCGTGACGCTCTGTGGCGGGAGTGAAGAAACGGTCTTCTCCTCCGTGTGCATAGAGATGTCTTTTGTCTTGTATCTGGATAGCAGCATGTGGCGAGAGGAGGAACCCTCTATTCGTCAGTTGTGATCCTGTGCGGCAGATGAAAGAGCCTGCAATAGCGATGTCATATCTATCCGCCGCATCTTGCAGAGCATGCATTGTATATCCGTCCATGGGTTCCGCCAGGTCAGGGCGATCGGTACAAAACCCTGTGGAGAACATCTCCGGCAACAAAGCCACATCAGCCTTTCCTGCTAATGTGGCAATACGTTGTATGGTGGCTTGCACGTTGGCTTGCTTGTCCGCCCAGATGATCGGATATTGGAGTAGAGCGACTCTAAACACGTTGTTATTTCTTTTTTGCGGATGCTCCTTTCGTATCTGCCGGTTTGCCAATCGCCTCACGCATAGTGGTATCCGCCTGTATATTCTGCATACGGTAGTAGTCCATTATCCCCAAGTTACCATTACGGAACGCCTCTGCCATAGCCTGCGGGACAAGTGCCTCTGCTTCGATGACTTTAGCGCGTGCCTCTTGTGCTTTAGCTTTCATCTCCTGCTCATTAGCGATAGCCATGGCACGACGCTCTTCGGCCTTTGCCTGTGCGATATTCTTATCTGCCTCGGCTTGATCCATCTGCAGTTGTGCACCGATATTCTTACCTACGTCGATGTCTGCGATATCGATGGATAGTATCTCGAAGGCAGTACCGGCATCCAGACCTTTCGACAGCACCAGTTTGGATATGCTATCCGGGTTCTCCAGCACTTGCTTGTGGCTATTCGCTGAGCCGATGGAGGATACGATACCCTCACCTACACGTGCGAGTACGGTGTCTTCGCCCGCACCTCCGACCAGTTGGCGTATATTCGCACGCACCGTGACACGCGCCTTGGCTATCAACTGGATACCGTCTTTGGCTACCGCTGCCACCGGTGGTGTGTCAATGACCCGCGGGTTGACGGACATCTGCACCGCCTCGAAGACATCACGTCCTGCCAGGTCAATGGCTGTAGCCATCTGGAAAGACAGAGGTATATTGGCTTTGCTGGCACTGACCAGTGCGTGCGTCACACGTTCTATATGTCCGCCGGCAAGGTAATGCGCCTCCAGACCGTCACGCTTGACATCTGTCAGGCCTGCCTTGTGTGCTTCGATCATACAGTTGACAATCTTGGCAGGTGGCACCTTACGGATACGCATAAGGAATAATTGTACGAGAGACACATGTACTCCGCTCACGCCTGCGTTTATCCACAGCATAAACGGAACATAGTAGAAGAATATCACCACTGCAATGGCGATAAAGACAAGAAGGATGATTTGAATAACAGTTCCCATGGTGCATTTATTTTGTAGAGTAATTTATTGTTCTTTGGAGTTGTCTGCATTTGGAGAAGTGGTCGTCGGCATGTTGTTTTGTTCATCAAGTTGTTGTGCCGCCTTCTCAAGGTTCTCTATTTTCTTACCCGGGCTCGCCAGATCGACTTTTGAGTCAATGGTTGTGTTCAGTGCCATCTTTTCTATAGCACGTCCTTTGATGAAGGCATAGATAGCCACAGCCGTCAAGATGACACATGCGGCCAAAGTGACATGACCTGCCCACGGGTAGATGGGAGTAAGGAATATATACGCAACCACTACAGCTCCGGCGAGGCTGAGAAACCCGCACACGCCTGCTATACCAAAACCGGGTAACAGGAAGAGTTCTGCTATCAAGAGTAACACTCCGAATACGAGTAGCAAAATCGTCAAGAGGATGTTCATAGTACCAATCGTTCAATATTTCGCTGCAAATGTACTACAATTGTCGCATATATGCAACAGGAGATTTCTTTTTTAATGCCCCCTTTGTGCTCAACGATTGCCCTCTGTCGCTCATACAATTTAAGCAGAAGTAAGACCTTTCTTCTGCTGAGTCCCGTCATTGAGCATCTCATTTATCGTACATGGACTTCTAATAGAGCCTACATACGGAAGTATCATAGGTATGCGTTATTGAAAGGTGCAGTATGCATTTTGTTTGTAATGGTTGTACATATCAAAGAAAAGCAGTACCTTTGCGCGTTTTTTATTAGATTGTGTTGGTATGCACCTCTATTGAAGAGGAGTTTAGAATATGCAGAAAATCAGGAACATTGCTATTATTGCACACGTTGACCACGGCAAGACGACGCTGGTTGACAAGATGCTATACACGGCTCATCTGTTTCGTGAGAACGAGCAGAAGGGCGAGTTGATATTGGATAACAACGATCTGGAGCGGGAGAGGGGTATCACTATCCTCGCCAAGAACGTATCGATTGAGTACAAGGGTTATAAAATCAATATCATAGACACTCCGGGGCACGCTGATTTCGGAGGCGAAGTGGAGCGTGTGCTGAACATGGCAGACGGTGTGTTGCTGCTGGTAGATGCTTTCGAAGGTCCTATGCCTCAGACCCGTTTCGTGCTACAGAAGGCTCTGGAGTTGAATCTGAAGCCTATCGTAGTCATCAACAAAGTGGATAAACTCAACTGCCGTCCCGATGAGGTGCAGGAGGAGGTGTTCGACCTGATGGTTAACCTCGATGCTACTGACGACCAGTTGGACTTCCAGACTATCTACGGTTCCGCCAAGAACGGCTGGATGTCCACCGACTGGCGCAAACCAACCACTGACCTGACGGCACTCATGGACGCCATCATCGAGTATATCCCTGCCCCCGCAGAGTTAGAGGGAACGCCTCAGATGCTGATTACCAGTTTAGACTACAACTCGTATGTGGGACGTATAGCAGTGGGGCGTGTGCATCGTGGTGTGCTGAAGGATGGCATGAACGTGACGCTCGCCAAGAAAGATGGCACGATGGTCAAGACCAAGATCAAAGAGTTGCACACCTTCCAAGGCATGAGTCACGTGAAGACCGGCGAGGTAAAGAGTGGCGATATATGTGCGTTGATAGGTATCGACGGCTTCGAGATTGGCGACACGATATGTGATTACGAGAATCCCGAACCTCTGAAACCTATTGCCATTGACGAGCCAACGATGTCGATGGTGTTCACGATTAACGACTCTCCGTTCTTCGGTCAGGACGGCAAATACGTTACCAGCCGCCATATTCAGGACCGCCTGAACAAGGAGTTGGAGAAGAACCTCGCATTGCGTGTAGAGCGCGGAACGGATGAGAACACATGGCACGTGTTTGGTCGTGGCGTGTTGCACCTGAGTGTGCTGATAGAGACCATGCGCCGAGAGGGGTATGAGTTGCAAGTGGGTCAGCCGCAAGTGATTATCAAAGAGATAGACGGCGTGAAATGCGAGCCCGTTGAGCAACTGACTGTCAACACACCAGAAGAGTGTTCGGGTAAAATTATCGAGTTTGTGTCCACCCACAAGGGCGAGATGACCAAGATGGAGATGGTGAACGACCGTGTCCAGTTGGAGTTCGTTATCCCAAGTCGCGGCATCATGGGTATGCGTACCTACGTGATGAATGTGAGTGCCGGTGAGGCTATCATGGCGCACCGGTTCCTTGAGTATCAGCCGTACAAGGGCGAGATAGTCAAACGCAACAACGGTAGCCTGATTGCCATGGAGGCAGGTACGGCGTATGCGTATGCGTTAGACAAACTGCAAGACAGAGGACGTTTCTTTATCTATCCGCAGGAGGAGGTGTATGCCGGTCAGGTAGTTGGCGAGAATAGCAAAGAGGGTGATATCGTCATCAACGTCACCAAGTCGAAGAAACTGACGAACATGCGTTCGAAGTCCGCTGACGACAAGGCAGTGTTGCCACCGCCAATCATCTTCTCGCTGGAGGAGGCTCTGGAGTATATCAAAGAAGATGAGTATGTAGAGGTTACACCGCACCACATGCGTCTGCGAAAGATTATCCTTGATGAGTTGGAGCGCAAACGTGCTAACCGTTGAGTTAACAGGAGAATATAAAAACAACATAGTTATGCAATTTAATCAATCAGAATTCAAAGACCTCACAGCAGTTCTCACACTGACCGTAGAACCTGCTGACTATCAAGAGGCTGTTCAGAAAGAACTGAAGCAGATTCGCCAGAAAGCAAACATACCAGGGTTCCGTCCTGGCATGGTGCCTGCAGGTATGGTGAAAAAGATGTATGGTAAGGGAGTGATGGCAGAAGTCATCAACAAAACCCTGTCAGACGCTCTGTACAAGTACATCGCAGACCAGAAACTGAATGTGCTGGGCGACCCACTGCCAAACGAGGAGTTGACACCGAAGGTGGATTTCGACAACCAAGACACGTTCACTTTCGCTTTCGACATCGCTGTTGCGCCTGAGTTCGACGCATCATTGAACGGTCATAACAAACTGACTCACTATACCATCGAGGTTTCCGATGAGATGGTGAACAAGCAGGTGGAGAGTTATGCACAGCGCTTCGGCGATTATGTAGAGGCAGATGACGTGCAAGAAGGCGATGTCGTCAAGGGTCTGCTGACAGAGCAGAAAGAGAATGGTATGACCAAAGAAAACGCCATGCTCAATCCGCAATATATGGAGGACAAAGACCAAGCCGCTCTGTTCAAAGGTGCTAAGAAAGGCGATATCATCACTTTCAACCCACAGAAAGCATTCAACAGTGAGGTAGAGATCAGTTCGCTGCTTGACATCACCAAACAAGAGGCTAAGGAGTTGACCTCTGACTTCACGTTCGAGATACAGGGTATCACCCGCCACCAGGCAGCCAAGATTGACGGCGAGTTGTTCGCAAAGGTCTATGGCGACAACAATATCAAGGACGAGGCGGACTTCCGCGCTCATGTGAAAGATGAGATTACTGCCAACATGGCAGAGGATAGCGACTATAAGTTCGGTCTGGACGCCAAGGCTGCAGTGATGAAAAAGATGGAGGGTCTATCCTTCCCGGAGGACTTCCTGAAACGCTGGCTCAAGACTTCCAACGAGAAGATCACCGACGAAGAGATTACAAAAGACTTTCCACAGATGATTGAGGAGTTGAAGTGGCAACTTGCTAAGGACCAACTACTGAAGAAGTACGACCTGATAGTTGAGAAAGAGGACTTAGAGGCATATGCCAAGAAAGTGGCAAAGATGCAGTTCATGCAGTACGGTCTGATGCATATCGAGGACTCGTACCTCGACAACTACGCACAGCAGATCCTAAAAGATGAGAAACAAATGCGTAGCATCATTGAGCGCGTAGCAGAGAACAAGATCTACGACGCACTGAAAGCTGTGGCTAAGGTGGATGAGAAGACCATTAGTCACGAGGACTTTGGCAAACTATTCGCATGACGTCTTAACAGAAAGAGTACATACACAAAGCGACCGTCTAACAGAAGTTGTTAGGCGGTCGCTTTCCTTTCCCCGCTTCACACATCTATACCAACACAAAGTCTATCAGATGACGCTCAACATCTACATGAACCACACGCACACGAACCTTATCCGACAAAGTATAAGTCTTGCCGCTACGTGCAGCCACCAAACAATAGTTCGCCTCATCATATTGCATATGATCGTGCGGCTCAATGGTGCGAATGGGAACCAAGCCCTCCGTCAGCGTATCCGTTAACTGAACAAACAAACCAAACTCTGCCACACCACTGATGATACCATCAAACTCCTCACCTACATGACCGGATACCCATTCGGCTTGTTTGCCTTTTATCGAGTCACGCTCAGCCATCTGTGCAGATTGCTCGCAACTGGAACAATGGATACAAGCCTGCTCTATATCCGCTTTCTCCGTACGACATATATCCTTACTATGCCATAGATAATGCGCCACCAACCTATGTACCATCATGTCTGGATAACGACGGATAGGAGAAGTGAAGTGCGTGTAGTATGGGAAAGCCAAACCATAATGCCCTATGTTATCCGTTGAATAAACAGCTTTGGCCATCGAACGGATCGTCAGTGTCTCTATCAATGACTGATAACTCTCTCCCTGACAACGTTCCAATAACTGGTTGATATGCTTGTTGGTTACACTACGTTTGGCATTTGTACGCAGATGAACACCAAAACGTTGAATAAAATGACTCAGGTGACTTAACTTGTCTGGGTCTGGCACATCGTGCACACGAAATACGAAAGGTCTGACAACTGCCTCACCTGTATCACGACGCGGACGACCTATCTCCGTTGCCACAGTGCGATTGGCAAGCAACATAAACTCCTCTATCAGGTGGTTACTGTCAAGCATCTTGTGAAAATAAACACCAACAGCCTTACCCTCTTCGTCCAAACGGAAGTTCACCTCCTGACTCTCAAAGTTGATAGCACCGTGACGGAACCGCTCTTGGCGCAAGGTCTTGGCCAACCTGTCCAACGTCTTCAATGCCTCTGACAAAGGCGAGTCCGCACTCTTACCATCCAAGATATCCTGCGCACCCTGGTACGTCAATCGAGCATCAGAACAGATGACTGTCCGACAGATCTTACTCTTTACCACATGACTCTGCTCATCCATCTCCATCACTACGGACATACACAACTTGTCCTCCCCCGGACGCAAACTGCATAACTCATTACTCAACCGTTCAGGTAACATGGGGATTACTTGCCCAACCAAGTAAATACTCGTGCCTCGTCTGTATGCTTCATCATCCAATGCACTACCCTCTTTCACGTAATGTGTCACATCGGCAATATGCACACCCACCTGATAGTGACCATTCTCCAACTTCTCAAACGAGATAGCATCATCAAAATCCTTGGCATCCTCAGGGTCAATAGTGAAAGTCAATACCCCACGCATATCACGACGGCGGAATATCTCCCGGCTATCAGCCGCACCATCACCGATATGCAACACCTCTTTCTGCACCTCTTCCGAGAAATCCCCGGGAAGAGTGTAAACTACCTCTCTCTCATTATTAGCGGATTCGCTACTAATGCTCTTGTTATTAACACCTTTCTCTTTCTGCCTGCGTGCCGTCTCACGACGCACACGTGTAGCCTTCATATCTTTTGTCTTCATATACACAGCCTACCACAAAAACCATGCAAACTATTCCTGTGTCATATTGTACCACACTCTACTTATTTCTTCCCGCAAACGTTAAAGGACGCTTTTCTCTCTTTTCGGGCACAAACGTTTGCTATGTCTCTTTTTTTTACTACCTTTGCACTGTTTTTTCAAAGGATACAAAAGAGAATAAACTATGGTAATAAGAGTTAATAACGCCAATCAACCGAATTGGACAGAGGTTACTGTACACGCTAACCTACCTCAAAACCTGAATAAACTACAAGAAATCGCATATAACCTTTGGTGGGTGTGGAACTCAGAAGCGAAAGATATATTCCGCTACATAGACAATGATGCCTGGCATCGGGCACAATCCAACCCTATCGTATTGCTCAATATCATCAGTTATGAACGAATGGTAGAACTGAGCAACGACAAGCAGTTCATGGCAAAACTGGGTAAGACGTATGCCGATTTCCGCGCATACATGGACGCACCAAAGGATACGACACGACCCGGCATCGCCTACTTCTCCATGGAGTACGGGTTGTCACATATCCTCAAGATATATTCAGGAGGACTGGGAATACTCGCAGGGGACTATCTCAAAGAGGCATCGGACTGCAATGTCGATATGACGGCTATCGGTTTCCTCTATCGGTATGGCTACTTCACACAGACATTGTCCCCTGAAGGGCAACAGATCGCGAACTACGAAGCACAGAACTTCTCCAACCTACCACTGTCGCAAGTGAAAAACCCGGACGGCACACCCATGATTATCGAAGTGCCATACCCCGAGCGGATGGTAAAAGCGTACCTGTGGAAAGTGGCGGTCGGACGTATCGACCTCTACTTTCTGGACACCGACAACGAACTTAACTCCGAATGGGATAGACAGATAACGCACCAACTGTATGGCGGAGACTGGGAAAATCGTATAAAACAAGAGATTCTACTCGGCATGGGAGGCGTGCTAGCCCTCAATAAGCTTGGCATAAAGAAAGATGTTTACCACTGCAACGAAGGACATGCTGCCCTCATGGGACTACAGCGACTGCTCGACCTCGTAGAGAAAGAGCACCTGTCTTTCCAACAAGCACTCGAGGTCGTTCGCGCCAGCGGTCTATATACCTGCCATACTCCTGTACCGGCAGGACACGACTATTTCGAGGAGGGGCTGTTCTATAAATACATGAGTATGTTCGTCCCAAGACTCGGCATCGAATGGCACGACCTTATAGGCATGGGACGACAAAACCCGGACGACAACACAGAACGCTTCTCTATGTCTGTGTTCGCTCTCAACACCTGCCAAGAGGCGAATGGTGTCAGCAAACTACACGGAGAAGTAAGCCGTAAGATGTTCGCACCGGTATGGCAGGGATATTTCCCGGAAGAACTGCACGTGGGATATGTCACCAATGGTGTACACATGCCTACATGGGCAGCCAGCGAATGGAAAGCCCTGTATTTCAACACCTTCCCAAAAGAGTGGTACGAGAACCAATCAGACCCGGAGATGTGGAAACCATACAAAGAGCTGCCTGATGAGACTGTATGGAACACACGGCTCAACCTCAAGACCAAACTCATTGATTATATACGCGAGCAGTTCCGCGATAGTTGGATGCAATCGCAGGGAGACCCCGCACGTATCGTACGGGCACTCACCGAGATGAACCCGAACAACCTCATCATAGGTTTCGGACGACGCTTCGCCACATACAAACGTGCATACCTGCTCTTCACAGACCTCGAGAGACTGGACAAACTGGTCAACAACCCGGAAAGACCCGTACAGTTCCTCTTCACGGGTAAAGCACACCCCGCAGACGGAGGAGGACAAGGACTCATCAAACGAATCATCGAGATCAGCCGCATGCCGCAGTTCTTAGGCAAGATAATCTTCCTCGAGAACTATGACATGCGACTCGCTAAACGACTCATCTCCGGCGTAGATATATGGCTCAACACACCTACACGTCCACTCGAAGCCAGCGGAACGAGCGGAGAGAAAGCACAGATGAATGGCGTACTCAACTTCTCCGTACTTGACGGATGGTGGCTCGAAGGATATATACCGGGAGCAGGATGGGCCCTCACCGACAAACGGACATACGAGAACCAGTCACACCAAGACCAACTGGATGCCGCTACAATATACCAGATGCTCGAACAAGAGATCATACCAATGTACTACGACAAGAATGACAAAGGCTATTCTACCAAGTGGATACAAACCATCAAAAAGAGCGTGACAGAGATAACACCCAACTTCACTACCAAACGTATGATGGATGACTACTTCGAACGATTCTATAATAAACTTGCACAACGCCACAACATTCTCACCGCCGACAACTATAAACTGGCAAAGGATATAGTGGCTTGGAAAACAAATATGGTAGCCCACTGGAACGAGATTGAGGTCATCAGTACCACACTCAATCAAGCAGAGGCCGCACTCAACGTAGGGAATAAATGCAAGGTGGCTGTCGAGATAGATACACACAACCTCAATGACAACGGGATAGGGGTCGAACTCGTAGCCGTACGCACATCCAAACACAACAACGACAAACTGTATGAAGTAGAGCCACTGAACCTCGTTAAGACCGTAGGTTCACATCTGTTCTTCGAGACACAATATCGGTTAGACTATGCCGGAGGTATGAAGTTTGCACTGCGGATGTTCCCGACACATCCTCTCCTCCCTCACCGTATGGACTTCTGCTACGTACGCTGGATATAATCCACACATCCGTTGCAACAACATCACACACAACACAAGGAGACTGTCTAACAATGTAAAGTTGTTAGACAGTTTTTTGTTGTAGTGATAACAACAGT
>CAVKDW010000043.1:0-14547 GCA_963655075.1 Muribaculaceae bacterium
ACATAATACCTCGGTGGCAGAGAAAACCAAAAGCATCGTTGGGGTGCTGTCGTTTCCTGTCTATGAGAGACAAACACTGAGAATGATTCATACTAAACATACCTTCTTTTTGAAATCCGCTGCAAAAGTACAGGCATAGTGTTATGTCTTTGCAAAGATTATATGAATAAATTGTGAAAGATTCTGGAGAAGCAAAAAACATCTTTCCAATAATAAATATAGTACATAAAGAACGCCAAGACGAATGCCCAAAAATAGCAAATCCTAACAAAAAGAGTATTATGATTTGCATATATCACAACAATGTATTAACTTTGCAGCGGAAGTTATACAATGACCACTCATAACCATGCTTACACACCCGCTTTCTTTCTACAGAAACACCATAATTATTAAGGTTGGAATATCCACAACATTCTCCTGACAGACACAACCCGTTGCCTACGTAGCAGGGTAATGGACTATAATATTTTTGGGGCAAGGAACTTATAAAACGGCGCAAGACATAAACAAACAACTATGATAGAACGCAAGAACTATCATGTATTATTAACCAAAATCAATATCATTATGACAAAAAGTTATCGGAAAAACAGTTCTCGGAAACTATTCTTGTCGTTACTCTTAGGTATGGTAACGCTGTGTAGTATTCCCGTTATGGCAGTGCCCACTAACATCCATGGGCGCGTTGTAGATGTGAACGGCGACCCTCTGATTGGCGCTAACGTGACTGAGAAAGGAACAACCAATGGTACAATCACAGACCTGGATGGTGTGTTCATCTTGAATGTAGAGCCCAACAACACACTCGTCGTTTCCTATGTCGGCTACAAAGACCAAGAGGTACGTGCCCACAAAGACATGGTCGTGATGCTTCGAGAAGACACCCACATGCTCGACGAAGTGGTTGCCGTAGGTTATGGTACACAAAAGAAAGCCAACCTCACCGGAGCAGTCACCACAGTAGATGTGTCCAAGGCACTTGAGTCCAAGACAGAAACCGATGTGGCAAAAGCATTGCAAGGTGCTGTGCCGGGTCTGACCATCACCAATCAGAACGGTGACATCAGTGCCGACCCAACCATCGTCATACGTGGTGTGGGAACACTGTCTAACAGTGCCACCTCTACCCCTCTCTACATTGTTGACGGTGTACCTATGGATAACCTCGGTTATCTCAATCCTAACGACATCGAGTCGATCAGCGTACTGAAAGACGCTGCTTCTACCAGTATCTATGGTACACGGGCTGCTTTTGGTGTCGTATTGGTTACGACCAAGACTGCCAAGACTGCCGAGAAAGTGAGCGTTACTTACAATAATAACTTCGCATGGAGCCGTGCTTCCGTACTGCCTAACTACCCTACGGTAAAAGAGCAGATTACCGCTATGGCTGAGGCAAACGACCGCGCCGGTGATGCATCCGAACTGTTTGGTATGTACATCAACACCAAAGAATTCATCGATAAAGTGGACGCATGGCAAGCCAAGCACGGTGGCAAATCTGGTTACCGCGCAATGGTCTATGGAGACGACTATGACGAGAACGGTTACTATGCCGACTGGGATGTAGCAGGCATACTCTTCAATAACGCTGCCCCATCGCAATCGCACAACCTGTCTGTACAAGGTAACTCGGGCAAGACCAACTACTATATGTCATTGGGTTACAACCACCAACAAGGTATCATGAACTTCAATCCGGATAAGATGGATAAGTTCAATGCCACCGTCAACCTCTCTACACAAGTCACCAAATGGCTCGAGGTAGGCGCACGCTTCAATATGCAACACCGTAACTACACCTACCCCTATGTGCGCGGTGCAGGTTCCTACCAGTACGCCTGGCGCTGGGGCTCATTCTTCGGACCTTGGGGATATTTCCAGGATGCTGACGGCAACCAATACGATGGGCGTAACATGATAGGCTTCCGCAAACAAGGCGGTGATGCCTACAGGCAGCGTATGAACCTGCGTGCCGGCGGATTCTTGAAGCTGAACCTCGCAAAAGGATTGACTTTCAATGGCGACTACACATACACCTATCGTACCAACCGCTACAAAGGCGTTGGCTCACGCGAAGACCTCGTCAACACATGGAGCCTGCAAGGCGAGAATTTCAAGCACGGCAACATCAGTACAACAGACTTCATTGAGACATCCAACGACCTCTACACCAACCATGTAGCCAACATGTACTTCAACTACAATGCTACATGGGGCAAAGCACATAACTTCAATGTGATGGTAGGTGCAAACATCGACCAAGACGAGTACGAGTACCTCTACTACGAACGTCATGATATGCAAGACCAAAACAAACCGGAGTTGGCACTCACCGCCAGCGACTATGCTTATTCGCACAAACGTTCGCACAACGGTTCTGCCGGTATATTTGGTCGTATCAACTATGACTACAAGGGCATCTACCTCTTCGAGTTCAATGCACGTGGCGATGCCTCCAGCAAGTTCCCCGCAGGTCATCAGTGGGCATTCTTCCCATCCGGGTCTGTGGGATACCGTATCAGCGAGGAGCCTTACTTTGAACCCGCAAAGGTCGTGGTAAGCAACTTGAAACTGCGTGCATCCTATGGTACGATTGGTAACCAGGAGATTGGCGACCTAATGTTCGTTGAGACCATGACCAAGAACCGCGACCCGTATGCAACTACCGATACCAAGGCGTATTGGCTCGGCGATGGAACCACACGCCTCGACTACTTCGGACAACCGAAGATGGTGTCGCCTGCTCTGACATGGGAGACGATCGCTACCGCCAATGTGGGTATCGACCTCGGCTTCCTCAACAACGACCTCAACATCGGCTTCGACTGGTATCAGCGTGATACGAAAGACATGTTGGCTCCGGGTAAGGCACTGCCACAGGTAATCGGTGCTACCGCCGCTTTCGAGAATGTGGGATCACTCCGTACACGCGGTTGGGAACTCAGCATTGACTACCGCCACCTGTTCCATGACCTAAAAGACCTTGAGATATATGCCAACTTCAACCTCTCGGACTACAAGGCTACTATCACCTCTTGGGAGAGCAACAACCTCATCAACACGAACTACACCGGTAAAGAGTATGGCGAGATTTGGGGCTTTGAGACAGACCGCTATTTCACTGCTGAAGACTTCAACGGCACCGACGCTGCAGGACATCCTATCTATGCATCCGGCATCGCTGACCAAAGCAAACTCGAGAAAGGGAAATTCGTTTATGGACCTGGTGACATCAAGTTCGTTGACCAAAATGGCGATGGCAAGATAGACTGGGGCGATGGTACACCTGAGAACCACGGCGACCTCATCAAGATAGGTAACACCACACCGCGATACCAATACTCTTTCCGCCTCGGTGCTACTTGGCAAGGTATAGACATTGACCTGTTCTTCCAAGGTGTGGGGAAACGCGACATGTGGACACAATCTGCATTCGTAATGCCGATGATGCGTGGTGTGGACGCTATCTATGCGAACCAAACCAGTTATGTAACCCAAGCAATGGTGAATAACAATACCATTGACCAGAATGCGACCTATCCACGTCTATTCGGTGGTAACGCAGGACAAGGTAATGCAGGATCGTCCATCCTCGACAATGGTAGCAACAACTTCTACCCACAAACAAAATACTTGGTGAACATGGCATATCTGCGCCTCAAGAACCTCACAGTGGGTTATACCCTGCCACAGCAATGGACACGCAAGGCAACTATCGAGAAAGTACGGATCTACGCTTCGTTCAACAACTTGGCAGACCTTGTTAACCATACCAAGCAGTATGGCTTAGACCCCGAAATCACAACCGGAACAGGCTCACTCAGCAACGGTGTATTCGGACGTACAGAGCCTATCTACCGCTCGTATTCATTTGGTTTCCAAATCACTTTATAATAAAGCGGCAATGATAGTATTAACAAATAAATGGAATACAATTATGAAAAAGATAATAATTAGTTTAATGGCTGGTATGGTGTTGCTGACTGGTTGCGACCTTCTTAACAACGACCCCGATACCGATTTTACCAAAGATAACTATTTTACCAGCGAGACAAATGTAGAACTCTATTGCAACTACTTCTACAATGCGTTCTCTGGCTATGGTAACAATGGCGCCTATGGAGTGTTCTATTTCCCGACACTCAATGATAACCAAGCAGAAAAAGGTCTTACCTCATGGTCTTTCCTCACCGTATCCGCTACCAACAGCACATGGGAAGACGCATACAAAGAGATACGCCGTGCCAACACCGTCATCGAGAAGATACCTTCTATCAGCATGGCTACTGCCAACGCCAACCACTGGATGGGACTATCCCGTCTCTATCGTGGCTACCAACACTATCGGGTAGTTCGCGCACTCGGAGATTGCTACTACGTGGATAAAGTGCTGACAACAGAAGATGTGACTATTCTCTATGGCAAGCGTACTGACCGTGACGAGGTGATGGATAAAGTCCTCGAAGACCTTAATTTCGCCGTAGAGAATATGAGCCTTAACAGTTCTTCACGTACTGCATACAATGTCTATGTAGCCAACGCTATCAAGGCAGAGATATGCCTCTATGAAGGTACCTTCTGTAAATACCGCACACAAGCCGAGAATGGCAAGGCTGCCGATGTTACCCGCGCTAACAAGTATCTCGCTGAGGCAAAAAAGGCTTGCGAAATCATCATGAACAGTAGCAACTTCGTTCTCACTGATGGCGCAGAGGGATACCGTAAGAACTACAACTCACTCGACCTTGCTGGTAATACCGAGATGATTATGTACAAGAAGTATATACTCGGCACACTCGCACACGCAACCCAAGACTACTGCTGCGGTTCGACACAGACCAAAGGTATGAGCAAAGCAGCCTTCAATGCCTATCTCAAACTCGATGGCACTATCCCCGCTGCTGGAGAAGACCACGGTGCACTCTACGAAGATATTATCAACACCACGATCGATGGCAAGGACACTACACTCATCGATTCTGTCTATTCCATTCGCGCTATCCTCGCCGACAGAGACCCACGTCTGGCTCAACAAGTCGATGAGGACCTCCGCTACGTAGGCAAAGGGCGTATCCGCTATCGCTTTGAACCGGGACAAGAGGGAGCAGCAGAGAATACATCTTACACAGGCTATGGAATTCTCAAGTTCGATGAACCAAAGACTATAGCCAAGAACCGTCAATCTACCGTCGGAAACGAGACCGACGCTCCTATCTTCTGGCTCGCAGAGATATATCTCAACTATGCAGAAGCCTGCGCAGAACTGGGAACAGCAACCCAAGATGACCTCGATAAGTCTGTTAACATGTTGCGCAAACGCGTCGGAATGCCGAACATGACACTCGCTCCCGCTCCGGACCCCGCTAACAATATGGACGTAAGTGACCTGATATGGGAGATACGACGCGAAAGACGCGTAGAACTGATGTTTGACAAAGACGACAGATACTGGTCACTCATACGCTGGCACCAACTCGATAAACTTGATACACAAAAGTATCCGGAACAAACGAAAGGTGCTTGGCTCGCTGCAGAATGGGTTCGCGATGAGAACAACGTAACCGTAGATGCAGAAGGATACATCGACTGCAAAGGCTCCAGCCCTGACCGTATATTCGACAAAAAGTATTACCTCAATCCTATACCATCCGGACAGTCAACACTCAACCCCGAGATAGGACAAAACATCGGCTGGTAAACCGTAAACGAGGTAAGATATAGTTCTCACAAAACAGAAAGAGACTATATCATACTATCTCCCAACCGCCTGACAGACCACTGCCAGGCGGTTGTCTATTACAGAGAAACGGCTGCATCGGCAAACCTTGTATTTGGCACGGTATTTGTATCCACAGGATACAGACACACAATACCCCGACAAAAACAGGAGTGTCTTATCATACCTATCGGAACTAAGAAATATATCTAATAAAAAACCTCATGCAAACAACCGTTGACATCAGAGAACTACAAGAGCGCATTGAGCGCGAGAGTTCATTTGTGGATGCACTGACACTTGGTATGAACCAAGTCATCGTAGGACAAAAGCACCTCGTAGAGAGTTTGTTGATCGGACTATTAGCCGACGGACATATACTCCTCGAGGGTGTACCAGGATTAGCAAAGACATTGGCCATCAAGACACTGGCACAACTCGTCAAAGCCGACTTCAGCCGGATACAGTTCACTCCCGACCTGCTCCCTGCTGACGTACTCGGCACACAGATATACTCACAAAAAACAGAAGAGTTCCGTATCAAAAAAGGACCTATCTTCGCTAACTTCATATTAGCCGACGAGATCAACCGAGCACCTGCCAAAGTGCAGTCAGCACTACTCGAAGCCATGCAGGAGCGACAGATAACGATCGGAGAAGAGACATTCAAACTGGATGAGCCATTCCTCGTACTGGCAACACAAAACCCTATCGAGCAAGAAGGCACATACCCGCTACCGGAAGCACAAACCGACCGTTTTATGCTCAAAGTAGTTATAGGCTATCCCAAGAAAGAAGAGGAACAGAAGATTATAGAGCAAAACATCACCGGTGAACAAGTGAAAGTCACTCCTATACTCTCAACGACAGAGATACAGAAAGCACGACAGATAGTGCGAGAAGTATATCTTGATGAGAAAATAGAGAAATATATCATCGACATAGTCTTTGCTACACGACAACCCGAAGCATACGGACTGGACAAACTCAAACCAATGATACAATTTGGAGGATCACCACGTGCTAGCATCAATCTCGCACTTGCAGCACGCGCGTATGCCTTCATCCACAGACGCGGATATGTGATACCTGAAGATGTACGGGCTGTATGCTACGATGTACTCAGACACCGTATAGGACTGACATACGAAGCAGAAGCAAACAACATGACCACCGAAGATATCATCACTGAGGTGCTCAACGCCGTACAAGTCCCATAAGCAGGAAGAGACATAGATAACACACCCTATCTATGTAACCTATACGCTATGACCGCAGAAGATTTACTACAACGGGTACGGAAAATTGAGATTAAGGCACACCGCCTGAGTCGCAATATCTTCGCCGGAGAATACCACTCCCAGTTCAAGGGACGGGGTATGGCATTCTCTGAGGTTCGCGAATACCAGTATGGCGACGATGTACGTTCCATCGATTGGAACGTCACTGCACGCCTAAACAAACCATACATCAAGGTGTTCGAAGAAGAACGAGAACTCACTGTCATGCTGCTCGTAGACGTGTCTGGAAGCCGTAACTTCGGCACTACGAACCAGATGAAACGCGATATGATGGCAGAGATAGCCGCCACACTGGCGTTCTCCACCATACAGAACAATGACAAGGTAGGCGTCATATTCTTCTCCGATAAGATAGAGAAATATATACCCGCAAAAAAAGGTAAGACACATGTGCTGCATATCATCCGCGAACTGCTCTGCTTCGAACCTACATCCACGGGTACAGACATCGCAGCAGCACTCGAATATTTCGCACATGCACAGAAACGACACTGCACCGCCTTCCTCATCTCAGACTTCATCGACGCAGGAGACCTCGAGAAACCGCTGATGATAGCAAACAACAGGCACGAAGTGAATGCCATACAGATATACGACCGCAGAGATGCAGAGATACCAAACATCGGACTCGTCAAGTTCCATAGTGCCGAGACAGGGAAAGACGTGTGGATAGATACTGCTATCACTTCTGTACGCAATGCCTATGCTGCCACATGGAGACAACAAGCCGACAACCTTGAGCAACTGCTCACACGATTAGGTGTCAACCACGTGACCGTAAGCACAGACCAAGATTATGTAAAAGCCCTAATGCACTTGTTCAGATGTTAAACATAATAGCAGCCATAGTAGTCAGTGCAACCATTGATAGCACCATCATATTCTTGGGAGACCAAACAGACCTGCACCTACAAGCCACATGTCAACCCAACGAACAAGTTACACTGCCCGTATTGGGAGAGAACCTTATACCTGAGATAGAGATAGTAGAGCGGACGATCGTGGACACAACTATCCTACAGGATGGACGCAAACAATACAACCAGTACTTGACTATCACCTCCTTCCGCGACTCGTTATTCTATATCAAACCACTACCTTTCGTCTGCAACAACGATACGGTATGGAGCGAGAGTATGATGCTCAACGTCGTACAACCGTTCGAGATGGATTCTGCTGACATGGCTATCACAGATATCAAACCTATATACAAAGCACCTATATGGTGGTGGGGCATCTTTCGCTGGGTACTCGGAGGACTACTCATTGCTGGTATTGCCGTAGGACTATACTTCCTGCTGCGACATATAGGGCGATATACAGGCAAATATACACCAACAGCACCACCTGAACCACTACGACCCGCTGAAGAGATAGCACTCGAGAAACTGGATGCCATCAAAGAACAAAAGATATGGCAAACAGGACAAGTCAAAGAGTATCATACACAACTCACCGATGTGGTGCGCGAGTATATATCACGCCGCTATAACGTGAGCAGCACCGAACAGACATCCAACGAGACACTGCAAGCCATGAAGCCTATCCTCAGCGAACAAAAAGAGATATACGAACATCTGCGTAAGATGCTGTCACTGGCAGACCTCGTCAAATTTGCCAAATGGACGGCAACACCTGACGAAAACGAACTAAGCCTGCGAAATGCATACCAGTTCGTACATGAGACAACACCTGCACCTGCCACTACACAAGAGGACAAAGAAGGAAAGGAGAATAAAGTATGACATTTGCTAATCCAGGATACCTGTTCTTGTTGCTATTGCTCATACCGGTAGTGGGATGGTATATATGGAAACTGCATAACGCCAAAGCGTCTATACAACTATCCTCTACCACCACACTGCAAAAACAACCCAAGAGTACACGGGCATACATGATACATCTGCCGTTCGTTCTACGCGTGGCAACTATCATACTGCTCACCATCGCACTGGCACGACCACAACTTAGCAACAGATGGCAGTCACAATCAACCGAAGGCATAGACATCATGATGGCACTCGACGTCTCGGGGACCATGCTCGGAGAAGACTTCAAACCCAACAGACTCGAAGCAGCCAAAGCCGTAGCCACAGACTTCGTCATCGCACGACCGGATGACCAGATAGGACTAATCGTCTTTGCCGGAGAGAGTTTCACACAATGCCCGCTGACTACAGACCATGCGGTACTGGTCAACCTGTTCCGGTCTGTCAAGTTCGGTATGATAGAGGACGGAACAGCCATAGGACTGGGATTAGCCAATGCTGTCAATAGAATGAAAGACTCTGCCACCAAGTCCAAAGTGATCATATTACTCACCGATGGTAGCAACAACAGAGGCGAGATAGACCCGCAAACCGCAGCCGAGATAGCCAAGACATACGGCATACGCGTCTATGCCATTGGAGTCGGCAGTTACGGAAAAGTGCGCGTGCCGGTACAGACACCCTATGGGACACAGTACGGGACAATGGACTCCGAGTTTGACGAACAGACACTGCGAAACATAGCCAACACAACAGGAGGAGAGTATTTCCGTGCGACAGACAACAGCAGCCTCAAGGCTATATATAACCAGATAGACCAACTCGAGAAAACAAAAATACGCGTACGGGAATACTCAAAACGCACAGAGAACTTCGCACCATTCCTGTATGCGGCACTACTCTGCTTACTACTGGATATACTGATGCGTTTCTTCATACTAAGAACAGTAACCGAGTAACGCATACAAACATAATAACAACCTATACGGGACCACAATATGTTTCGATTTGCTAACATAGAAATGCTCTGGTGGCTAATGACAATACCTGCATTCATCATTGGCTATATCATCTATACACAACGCAAACGCAAGCAACTATCCGAGTTCGGAGATAAAACACTCATCGCTGAACTCATGCCGGACGCCTCTAAGACACGACCCATAGTCAAGTTCTGCCTCGTCATGATAGCCTTGGTACTACTCATCATCGCAGCAGCCAGACCACAATATGGACAGAAAGAAAAGACTGTCAAAAGACAAGGGATAGAGGTCATCATAGCATTGGATATATCCAACTCTATGATGGCGGAAGATGTGGCACCAAACAGACTCGACAGAGCCAAACAGATGCTCAGCAAGATGATAGACCGTATGGTGGACGATAAAGTGGGACTGGTGGTCTTCGCAGGAGAAGCATATACCCAACTGCCTATCACATGTGACTACGTGTCGGCAAAGATGTTCCTAAACAACATATCACCTGCACTCATCCCTACACAAGGTACTGCCATCGGAACCGCCATAGAGACCGCTATCCGCTCCTTCGGGACACAAGAGACAGACGCAGGACGAGCCATCATTCTCATCACCGACGGCGAGAACCACGAAGATGATGCTATTACCGCTGCCAAACATGCACAAGAGATGGGGATACAGGTTTTCGTGGTGGGAATAGGTAAACCCGAAGGATCACCTGTTCCTATACCGGGAACAAACAACTATATCAAGGATAGAACAGGACAAGTAGTCGTCAGCAAACTCAACGAAGACATGTGCCAACAGATAGCACAAGCAGGCAATGGCATATATGTACGTTGCGACAACACCAACACGGCCATGCAAGCACTGCAAAAAGAACTGGACCATATAGCCACAGCAGAACTGGAGACAAAAGTGTATGCAGACTACAACGAACAATACCAATCATTCGTACTCATTGCTCTGCTACTACTCACCATATCATTCTTCATCTTCGACCGGAAGAACCAGCGACTCGCTAAGATGGACTTATTCAAGGAGAAATAAATCATGAAACGGATATACAACCTTATCATCGTACTGTCTATCCTGTGCTGCACACAAACAGCCGTGGCACAGAAAGAAAGCAGCGATGTACGACACGGAAACAAAGCATATAACAAAGAGAACTATACAGACGCAGAAGTCAACTACCGAAGGGGATTAGACAAAAACAATAAGTCCTTTGAGGCACACTTTAACCTCGGAGACGCTCTCTTCAAACAGGAGAAATACCCGGAGGCTCTCGAACAATATGCACTGGCTGAGAAACAAATCAATAAAGACGATGCCAAAAACAACCGCAAACTCAAAGAGCGTCTTGCTGCCACATACCATAACATCGGAAACGCTTGCTATGCACAACAACAATACGACAAAGCCGTAACAGCCTTCCAAGAGTCACTACGCAATAACCCGAAAGACAACGATACACGCTATAACCTCATAAAAGCAATGCAACAACTGCAGCAACAGCAACAACTGCAGCAGAACCAACAACAAGACAAAGACCAACAACAAAACGACTCCACACAACAACAGCAGCAACAGCAACAACAAAACCAACAACAGCAAGAACAACAGGAGCAACAACAAGAACAACAAGAACAACAGATGGATAAAGAAACGGCAGAGCAGATACTACAAGCACTCGAACAAGACGAACAAGAGACACAGGAGAAACTGCAACGCCAACAGGGCAAGAAAAAACGTGTGGAGAAAGAGTGGTAACACGACAATAACCCAAGACAAATGAGACAGATACTACGCACATTCTTACTTATAGCATGCACCATACTGCCGATAACTCAACTGTCGGCGGCAGAGAACGTAGAGTTCCGCGCACAAGCACCGGCACAGGTCATCGCAGGCAAACCGTTCCAACTGACTTACACCGTTAACCAACGCGCCAAAGACCTCCGTGCACCCGAGTTCACCGACTTCGACTATCTCGCCGGTCCCTACACCTCACAATCATCATCCACCTCCTTTGTCAATGGGAAACGCACATCCTCCTTCACGCTGACATACACCTACACGCTCATGGCAAACAAAGAGGGACAGTTCACCCTGCAACCTGCTACCATACGCGTAGGAAACGATACATATACCTCCAATGGCGTGCGTATCACCGTACTACCACCGGACCAACAAACAACAGACAACCAACCCGCCACATCGGCACAACAAACAGAGAGAACAAACAATACCGCATCCTCTGCAACCTCTTCCGAGAACATATTTATCCGGACACTCGTCAGCAAGACACGGGTGCACGAACAAGAAGTCATACTGCTCAGTTACAAACTGTACTTCTCAGGAGTGGACGTCGCACAGTTCACTAACAATACCAAACTGCCCGAGTTCAAAGGGTTTCTCAAACAAGAGTTTGAGATAGGAGAGATACAGACCGAACTCGAACACTACAACGGACGAAACTACCAGACCGCTGTACTCTATCGCACCCTACTCTTCCCGCAACGTAGCGGAGACATCTCCATCGACCCCGCACAGTTCGAAGCAGTACTGCGCGTACAGAACCGGGCACAAGTACGAAGCATCTTCGACGACTTCTTCGGCAGTTATACCAATGTGACAAAACCTCTCACAGCACCGGGAGTAACCATACACGTCAAGAACCTACCCAATGGCAAACCAACAGACTTCAGCGGAGGCGTAGGCACATTCACAATCAATAGCAACATCTCCGAGACAGAACTGTCTGCCAACGAAGCGATCACACTCACACTCACCATACAAGGTAACGGCAACATGAAACTGCTCAAGACACCGGCAATAGACTGGCCTGAGGGTTTCGAAGTGTACGACCCAAAAGTGACAAACAACTTCAAGACAACAACCGCAGGTATCAGCGGAACAAAAACCATCGAATACCTCGCAATACCAAGAGCAGGAGGAGAATATACCATACCGGCAGTACGCTTCGCATACTACGATACACAAGAAGAAAACTACAAGATATTAACCACACCCGAATATACTATCCGTATCGCTCGTGGAGCAAACGAAACAGACAACTCGACAGTGGTCAATAACTACATCAACAAAGAGGATATCAAACAACTCGGTGAAGACATACGCTATATAGCAACCAACCAACCGACCGACAGACAACAGATAAACGCAGCACAACAACTCACCTTCGGTAGCCTCACATACTGGCTGTGCTATATTATACCACTACTCCTCGCTGCCATACTCTTTGTCATCTTCCGCAAACAGATACGTGAGAACGCTGACATCACACGCCTACGCTACAAGAAAGCAAACAAAGTGGCGCAAAGACGCCTCAAAACAGCAAAGAGACTACTAAACGAAAACAAAAAAGAAGCCTTCTACGAGGAGATAGAACGTGCCGCATGGACATACCTCAGCGACAGACTGTCGATCCCTACAGCACAACTCAACAAAGAGAATATCGCACAGATACTACGAGACAAAAATATCGACCAGACACTCATCAATGCTGTCAACGATGTCCTGTCAACAGCCGGATTCGCACGATACGCTCCTACAACAGAACATGCAATGGATGACTTGTACAACGCAACAACACAACTGATAGACCAACTCGAAGAGAAGAAACTATGAAACTGTTACTCATATTACTAACTACACTGTTCACACAAGCAAACGAACAATACGCAGAAGGCAATTACGCCCAGGCAACACAGATGTATCAACAACTCATCTCCGAACAGCCCTCGGCCGAGATATACTATAACCTGGGCAACGCTTACTATCGACAAGGCGAACTGGCACAGTCGATACTCGCTTACGAACGGGCACTAAGACTCAAACCTACCTACAAAGATGCTAAGTACAACCTCGCCTTTGCACAATCACGTATCATTGACAACATAGAAGACACAAACACCTTCTTCCTCTCTAACTGGCTCAAACAAGTGCGCAACCTGCTCAGTGAACAAACATGGATGATACTGTCTATCTCACTGTTTCTACTCACACTCATCGGAGCCATGCTCTTCGCCTTCAGCCGGGAACTATGGCTGCGCAAGACGGCTTTCTACACAGCACTCGTAGCACTCATCATCTCTATCGCAGCATGCGCTAACGCCGCGAGCCTACACCAACGAGACACCAACAGGGCAGAAGCCATCATCACACAAGGGATAGTCAACGCCAAAGCATCACCGGACAGATCAGGCACAGACCTCTTCACACTGCACGAGGGAACAAAAGTAACCATCAAAGAGACAATAGGAGACTGGTGCTGCATACACATCGGAAACAACATCGGCTGGATACGACTCAACAACCTCGAACGCATATAATCTCCCACTCAAATAACATAGCACTCCGTCAGCGTAAACGACCTTACCCCCTTACTCATTTTTACTCATAAACTTTCAACTAAAAAAGACACTGGGGACGTGAAGCGTAAGGCAGGTGTGCGTAGCACACTGAGTGCCGGCGGGGTCCCCGCAAAGCCTGCTTTGTGGGGTGTACTCTCGCCCGCGGTCGAGACAAAGTCTCGAATAGGTATCCACTGCTATCCCCCTTCTTGAGGGGGTTGGGGGAGTCTTCCTTACTCTTATCGGCGCAAGCCGCTTAAGTTCACATTAGAAGTGCAACAAATGCTTTTCTGTTTAGTATGTGATTATACCCCTGTAACACTAAACTGAATCTAAAAATCAGACACTCTAATAACGACAAAAATTCAATAAGCAATGCTAAAAATAAAAAAGGGAGAC
>CAVKDW010000044.1:0-14092 GCA_963655075.1 Muribaculaceae bacterium
GATAGTCAACAGGCACGCCGTCATCGCCCAAGATGTTAATCTGCTCCTGAATCTCCTTACCACGCTGCAGGTAGGTCTTCATATCATTCACTTTGCCGAGCCACTGGTCGTCAATCAGGTTCGATATATACTCCTCGAACTCAGGATACTCTATATATTTGGAATAGGAGTCGATGGGGTTGATAGCAGGGTAGCGTTTACGGTCTGCACGTACCTGCTCAAGAGCATAGAAGCAACGTGCCACTTTCTTCGTACCCTCCGTAACCGGCTCTTTCAAGTTACCACCCGCAGGCGATACCGTACCGAGGAAAGTAACCGAACCCGTTTTGCCGTTGTTCAGATACACATAGCCCGCACGCGCATAGAAAGCACCGATGATAGCGGACAAGTCCATCGGGAAAGCATCTTGACCGGGCAACTCCTCCATTCGGTTCGACATCTCACGTAGCGCTTGTGCCCAACGACTCGTCGAGTCTGCCATCAGCAGTATGCGAAGCCCCATCGAACGGTAGTATTCGGCAATGGTCATCGAAGTATAGACAGACGCCTCACGCGATGCCACAGGCATGTTCGATGTGTTGGCAATGATGATAGTACGCTCCATCAGTTTGCGTCCTGTGTGCGGGTCTTCCAACTCAGGGAACTCCGTAAAGGTCTCCACCACCTCGTTGGCACGCTCTCCGCAGGCTGCGATAATCACAATGTCTGCCTCCGCCTGCTTCGAGATAGCATGTTGCAATACAGTCTTACCCGTACCGAAAGGACCGGGGATGAAACCCGTACCACCCTCACAGATAGGGTTAGCCGTATCTATCGTACGCACACCTGTCTCTAACAACTTGAATGGACGCGGCTTGCTCTTGTAGGCGAGAATAGCCTTCTTCACCGGCCACTTCTGCACCATCGTCACCTCGTGGTCGTTACCCTCAGCGTCGGTGAGCACGGCAATGGTGTCAAGTATCTTATATTCTCCCGCGGGCACAATACTCTTTATCGTGTATGTCCCTTCGAAGGCAAACGGCACCATAATCTTGTGCGGCTGGTGGTTCTCGTCCACCTCACCAAGCCAAGCGGCAGCCTCTACCTTGTCGCCAACTTGTGCCAGTGGCGTGAACTGCCAGAGTTTCTCTTTGTCAAGCGGGAAGTTATACTCACCGCGTTTGAGGAACACACCTGTCAGTTTGTCGAGGTCGTTCTGCAGACCGTCGTAGTTACGGCTGAGAAGTCCGGGACCTAATGTTACCTCAAGCATATGTCCTGTGAACTCTACGAGGTTACCCACTTTCAGCCCGCGGGTACTCTCAAAGACTTGTGCATAGACGTTTGCGCCTACGACTTTGATGACCTCTGCCATCAGTCGGGTAGCCCCAATCGTGATATAGCAGATTTCGTTTTGTGCGACAGGTCCATCTACCTCAATGGTCACGAGGTTAGCGATGATACCTTTTACTTTTCCTGTTGTCATATCGTTTGTTGTATTTTTCTTATTATGTTTATAGAAAGGAATTCCATTGTCGTGTAATTTGAGCCTTGCGGCTCATTTGTCGCGGATGCCCCCCTGGGGGCTTGGGCATTGCGCAATTAAAAATTAAGAATTACACATTGTCCAATGTGATGCCTTTCTTCATGTCGGCGACAAGGTCGCGGAACACTTTCTCGCCCTGCTCCACTGTCAGTACCTCCCAGCGATTGAGCATCTCGGTCTGTAGGTAGTACGCCAAGACATTCTCTATAGAGAAATCAATGAAGCGGGTAGCATTGTCTAACCATCGAAAACGCAGTGCGTCCATACGCTTCTCGCGTTCCATGAGGTTGTCAATATCCACGAGCGACATAATATCCTGCACATCGTCCATGACGGCAGCGATACCGAAGTCTTTTTGCGGCAGGTTCTTACGGAGTATGGTTGCTACCTCACCTTTCCCGACGATCATCTTACGGACATCAAACCCATGTTTGCGACAGATAACCGCTACCAAGACATTATTCATATCCTGATTATAGGCGAACCACGAGCGTACAAACTTGTTCTTGCAGTTCAGTCCGTATTCATACAACAACTGCGTACGGAGATCCGTCTCGGAGAGGTTCTGCTTGGCATCCTCCCACCACGAAGGCTGCCCGATAATGGTATCCTCGTAGTGCGACACAAGTTCCGTAATCTCCTCAGCATCACTGGTCTTACACAGCAGAGCAAGCAGTTGCTTGTCCTTGTCGGATAGCGTCTCATCTAGCATCTGCAAGAGTACATCCGTCTTGATGGGTGCTTTCGCTGCGGCTTTGAGTTCGGGCAAACTGGCTAATAAACATTCATATCCCATAGCAATGGATTCTATAGGTGTTATTGCAGTTAGAACAGTAGTTCAATCAGTTGCGGACGAAGGAACTCCTTGAAGTACTCCACAAACTCTTTGTCACCGAAGTTCAACTTATAGCCCCCCTTCTCCGGTACGATAGCGAAGTCGGTCTTGATACCCTTCACCTCCTGAATCTTCACGCCCTTGTTCAACAGGTCTTTGGCGTTGGCAGCGAAATAAGCCTTGAGCGACTCGGCATCTTTGGCGTCAATGGTCACATTGCCATCCTGAGCCATCTCCTGAGCCAACTTGGCGATTATCCCTTGCATAAACTTCGGGTCAGCCGTAGCCGCCTGTACGCTGTCGCTTGCCACTTTGTCGGTGAGTAGGTTGGCAACCTCTGTCTTTAGGGCATTGACGCTCTGCTCTGCGAATAGTCTGAGTTCGGCACGGGTGTTCTTGTCAAGTTCCTGTGCTTTCTTCTCTGCAGCAGCCACCTTGCCGGCAGCCTCTTTCTCGGCAGCAGCAATTATCTCGGCAGCCTTGGCATTCGCAGTGTCAATAATCTGCTGCGCTTCGGCATTTCCTTTCTCCACGCCTTCTGCGTAGATCTTGTCGGTTAATTCTGATAGATTCATTGTATCTGTATTTTAATTCTTTCTGAAGATATAACCATGGTATAACTATCACCAAAACTCTATCACACCCCTACCCCGCTTCCCTATCTTGCGTCGTCCTCATTCGCAAACAACAAAAATTCGTGCAAAGGTACAAAAAAACATGCATCTGGACAAATCATTCCAACAAAATAATTAGAACATTTTTTTCATATCATAACATCAAGTTGTCATGTTTTATTCCTTATCTCCATATCTTATTATGGCGTGTCTCACTCAATTTTTACAATCTGCCAACGAATACACAGCAACTACATTCAACATGTCATCAAGCAACATACCTTATATCCTCCTTTTTTACCTTTGTGATAAAAGCATATTGCTAAGAAAAATCGATAACTATTTGCACGAATGATGCCCTTTTTGTACCTTTGTCCCCCATAGGTAACACACATAGTGTGCCTTTACAATCTATTAATTAACCACTGATACCAATATCATGAAGAATCTCATTGTATCGACACGCGCACAAAAGATGCCGATGTCACCGATTCGCAAGTTAGCCAAGTACGCCGATATGGCTAAGCGAAATGGCATAAAAATTTACCATCTCAATATCGGGCAACCGGATATACATACGCCCGAGTGCGCTTTAGAGGCGATACGCAACTATCAACAGGATATTCTCTCCTACTCTCCGTCACAGGGTGATTTGTTATTACGGACAAGGATGGTCAGTTATTATGCCGACTATGGTATCGACCTCTCACCCGATGAGATTATCATCACTACAGGAGGCTCCGAGGCTATCATGTTTGCCTATATGACATGCCTCAATCCCGGTGACGAGATTATCGTTACAGACCCGAGTTATGCTAACTACATGGCGTTCGCTATATCCTGTGGAGCCGTGGTCAAACCTATAAAAACACACATCGAAGACGGCTTCAAACTGCCGTCAATAGAAGAGTTTGAGAAACAGATTACCCATAAGACACGCGCTATACTGATATGCAATCCCAATAACCCAACAGGATACCTGTATTCACGGCAAGAGATGTGCCAACTGCGTGACATCGTGAAGAAACACAATCTCTACCTGCTCTCCGATGAGGTGTATCGCGAGTTCACCTATACCAAACGTCCTTATATCTCTGCTTTCCACCTTGATGGCATAGAAGAGAACGTAGTACTCATCGACTCTGTCAGCAAACGCTATTCGGAGTGCGGTATTCGTATCGGTGCATTGATAACAAAGAATAAAGAAGTGCACAACGCAGTGCTTAAGTTCTGTCAGGCACGCCTGTCGCCACCATTGTTGGGACAAGTCATCGCCGAGGCATCAATATCTACACCTCATGAATATATGGAACAGGTGTACGAAGAGTATCTGTCGCGTCGCAACTTCTTAGTTGACCAACTCAACCAGATACCCGGAGTGTTTGCACCTACTCCTATGGGAGCATTCTACGTGATGGTACATCTGCCCGTCGACGATACAGACAAGTTCTGCAAATGGTGTCTGACCGATTTCCAATACGAAGGACAGACTGTCATGATGGCACCGGGCAGCGGATTCTATTATAACTCTGCCGATGGACAACAGCAAGTGCGTATGGCATATATCCTCAATCGGGAAGAACTGGCAAAAGCAGTCGTAGTATTACGCAAAGCATTGGAAGCATATAATAGCAAATGATTAAGGCAACAGAATAAGTCTGACACCCTGTTCTCGCGCAGAGATGCCGAATTATTACACCGTATCAACACCTTAATATACACCGTACTTACGCCGTGCTGACGCTGGCAACTACGGTATATCCACGGTGCAAACACGGTAGATATACGGTCGATACACGGTAGATATACGGTTGATACACGGTAGATAATCGGTTCATTAAGCAAACTGCAACAACAGACTGACGTCAGTCAACCAAAAGACGTTTTTTATACATTAATACTATATCTGACAACTATGGCACGAGTAACCACCTCTAACCCTATCGACTCTATGTCGGGTAAGATCACCCGACAAGACAAAGTCATCCTACGCACCCGCAACGGTCGCACGCACACCTATGCTGTCATGCATCCTTACAAAGGTCCAACGGCACCTAACCGCCAACGTACCCTCGACACTTTCGCGGCTGCTGTAACACAAGCCAAGACGATACTCAACGACCCGGAGCAACGCACCGAATGGGAACAGCGTTTCGCTGACTACACCGCCCATGCCCGCCGCTATCCGACCACCTACCCCAAACCCTGCACCACACTCCGTGGCTATATCATCTCCACCCTCACCAAACAACTCCAACAACAATCCAAACCCACCAGATAACTATCTACTCCACCTGACCGACACCACCGAAGCGGAGGAGAGCGAACTCGCATTGGAGTTTGCCGAGTCTATCCATGCAGTTTTTCCCTGTACTGTCTAATAACAAATGCAATTTATTGTACAAAGTTATAGATAATAGTTGAAGAAATAATCTTTGGGTGTAGAGAAGTTCAACTTCTCTCTTAGTCTTCGATTCAATTTCTTCTGCGTACTGTCCTTGTTACAACTTTGGCAATGAGGATTGTTTTCTTGTCTATTTTCCGGTATTGAGTTATTGCTTATCTTTTATAGTATTCATACAGTGCGATGGTTTGGGTTTGCTGGTAGAAGTGCGAACTAACATATTCGTACACATCCTCGCCCATTCGCCCCCCCCCCTATTAGTATCTAAGGTTATTATCGCATGCTCCAATGCCTCTGCATCATCTGTAGGCACCAGCAACCCCGTCTCTCCCTCGTGGATTATCTCCGGTATGCCACCCACACGCGTACCTATCAGCGGCAAGTGTGCCATAGCAGCTTCTAATAGCACCGAGCCTAACCCTTCGGAGCGGGAAGGATGCACATAGATATCTGTCATTGGGAGGATGTCTTGCACATCGGAGCGTCGTCCTAACCAGCGCACATTATCCGCGATACCGAGTTTCTCTGCCATAGTGTGCAACGAGTCTGCATATTGCCTTTGCTCTGCGGTATCGCTTCGCAAGCCGCCTATATGTACAAAGAGCCACTCTTGTCCTTGTTGCTTCAACTGAGCCACTGCCTGTAAGATGATATCGATACCCTTGATAGGTTCAATGGCAGACACATTGGTCAGCACCTTGGCACCAGTAGGAATATGCAGCAGTTCTCGTGCCTCATTGCGCGTGTAGCGTGGTTCCACGATCTGTGTACCGATATAGAGGGTCTGCACATTACGGCAATGTCCATAACTCCACAACCGATACTGCTGATGTATCGCCTCGGAGATACAGAACACCTGTCTGCTCCAGCAAGTCAATAGCCAATAGTACAGCCCCAACACCATGCGTTTGATGTATCCTTTCGATTGGATATACTGCTGAATATCGTCCCCAAGCAGCGAGTGCTCGTGGGTGAAATGCTTAACGCCCAACACCTTCGAGAGTAAGGCTGTGTATATCTTGGCTACCTGCATGAAATGCGTATCCACCACCTGAGGGTGATACTTCCGATACAGATGACATATATCCACCAGCATCTTCTTTTTGTTGCTGCGGATGACCTCCACTACTCCGCCTGCCTGTTCTATGTCGGCTTGCAGCGCAAGCATACCTTTCATGCCGTCGCAATAGACGCACACCACACAGTTACCGTCTTCCGATGCCTGACGTGTCAGTTCCACCATCAAGTGGTCTAATCCCGAATACACCCGAGGACTATAAAGAAGAAACTCAAGTATATAGTTCATAATCATCTGAATATAGGAGTATTACACCAATCCCATCCCCATATCTTTGCATGCTCCTGACTGCCATCCAACACCGCCACATAGTGTCCTTGATATGTCGCTACGTTGTATGTGTGCATTCCATTGGCGTTCCAGCCTATATGCGACAAGGCTATTAGAGGGACAGTATCTATTTTCACATCGCGATATTGAGTAGAAGACAATGTGTCAATACGGAAAGTAGCCGTACTTGAGCCATACCCTTCATTATGCTCCTGCAGAAATAGATATGGATGTCCTTCGTATTCTAACACTCGTCCTGCCAGACGTGTATGATTATTCCACACGGTGCGTATTGGAGAGCATGGATGCTCAGTATAAGTACCCGTCAGAGAATCAGCGGTATAAAGAGCAAAGCGGTCTTCTCGGTCTTCGCTCACAAATAGATAGCAGATGGAGTCCTGAATAAACAACATCGGGTCGCAGTACAGATAGTCGTCACGCAACACTTTACATAGTTCCCAATGCATAGGGAAGTCGGTACTCTTATATAGCCGCAGTTGCCGTGCATCTCCTGCAGAAGGAAGCATATACCATTCTCCATTATACCGGAACACATTGGGGAAAGAGAGATGGAATGGTTCATCAAGGGCTATTCCCAAGAATGTCCATGAGAAACCACCGTCCAATGACCTCAATACTCCAACATCCCCCCAAGTGGAATTCATTTGCGTGGGGAAATGTTCGTAGAAGATATAGAGTGTATCGTTACTATTCACAATAAATGGGTCTGCCATGAACTTACATAGTGGGTGTGTATGTGTCAACTCCCAATCAATAACCTGTACACTATCCATATTGACCGTTAGTGGATTATCCGTGCGATAAACACCGATGGTGTAGAATGCCCCCGCTTTGTGCCTATAGAGAAATGGGATGGTGGTATGTCGTGTCACGATAAGCCCTGCATAAACTACACATAACAATAGCACAATACCAAGTATCATACCTATTTCCTTATGTCTTGCTCTCATAGTTGTATATTTTGTAGTAACCTTTTATATTCCTCTTTATCTATTGCAGATGTATCTTTATATGTTACAGCATTTAATATAAACTCCGTATCAGTGTTTGATATATAACGCAAGTCAACACATCTTGGGGAGGGGATATTAATAGACTTGTAGTAGTCATAGTATTTAAAGTCGTTCCCATTGATGTTATCGGAGAATTTTACCCATAGTGTAGGTATGCCATACGCCTCAGCGATGATGAGTCCATGCAATGACGACGACACCACGCACTCGCACGAGCAGAGGTCGTCTATCCACTGCCGCCAATAACGCTCTATACTCAGGCGAAGACTGCGATTACGTGGCAACAGTATGTCAATACAATGCACATCGGAATTCCTGGTAAGACGCTGCACAATGGCATTATCTTTATCCACATAGTGCGGGATAAGTCCTATCCTGTGTTTCTTGACCACCTGCGCAGGCGTATAGAACAACGGCAACAGCATAGCAGGGTCGCCATATACGGCTGGGCAATCAATGCCTTGCGACAAAAGGATATCACGCGTCAATGGTCCTCGTACACTCACTATCTTCTGCGGCACACCTTTGGCACGCTGGTCTGCCGACACGGCCCCCGCACCACATACTACCGAATGCTCGTCCACATCGCCTAATGTAGACCCCACCATCTGTATGTTCGTACCTCGTGCATACTGCCGTGCAAAGACAAGTCGTTTGGGCAGTACTCGCCCGGCATTGATACCCAACAACTGCGGCAGCCACAATCCTAAGGCATCTCCATAGTTGCGATTGCTGGTGTATTGCCCCGTATAGACATAACGACGAACACACCCCCGCAGTGCATTACAGAGTTTGATACAGATGATGGCGATATTGCTAAGAGATAGACTCATTATTTATGTCGATGTATTATCCCTGATATCCAATGCTCGAAGCGATAATACGCCTTGCCGATACAATAGGGAGTCTTGTAGTACAACCAAAAGCGGAAAGGTATTATCCGATAGTCCAAGTCTTTTGTCAGTGCATACACACGCCTATCGTTCTCTTCAAATAAGTAATTTCGCAATCCCATTGCTCTCCACGAGTCATAATAGCGACGCAGTTCCTTGTCTTTTTGGCGATAGGTGGTATATTTCTCAGGATAGCACTCAATACGACTTTCCATGGGGATATGCTTCTTCTTGCATGCCCTATTCTCCGCATCCTGACGGTAGTAACCCAAGATAGTAGAGTTAAACGCCACAGGAAAGTTCGCGATGATACGCCAAGCGACATCCAAGTCCTCGCCATAGCGTATGCGCTCATCGTATGGCTCCATTGTATCAAACACAGACCGTCGAATAACACACACACACACAAAAAAAATGTTTGAGCATTTCTTTTGTGTCCAGTAGTTTGTGATATACCCACGATATGGTGACGGCTTATGCGGTATTGCAATCTTCTTATCCCCCACAAAATACCCCCACCCTATGCTCCACATGGCAGCATCAGGGAAATCTGTTATCATGCGCACCTGTTCCTCCAAGTAGGTCGGTTCCCAATAGTCGTCTGCATCAAGAAACGCCAAATAGTCATATCGCGCCTCCCCTATTCCTCTGTTGCGGGCAGAGGATACTCCTCCATTAGGTTTCGATATAAGCCGTATACGAGAGTCGTTATAACCACGCACCACCTCCGCACTGCCATCGGTAGAACCATCGTCTATCACCAGCATTTCGTAGTCAGTAAAAGTCTGCGCCAACACACAGTCGATGGTCTTTGACACCGACTGCGCCTTGTTATAGAGCGGTATTATAACAGATAGTTTTATTCTTTCACTCATATTTTAAGAAGTTTTCTATTCCAACAAGAGATAACGAGTATTGTGTTTTGGGATTATTAGTTGATAGTCGATTTGTTTAATGAGGTTTCTTATTGCAATGTACTATAAAGTCCAAATACCGACGACCGATGCGTGGCACGGATTTCTTTTTGCTATAATACACGCACGAAAGTACCGATTGGTCTTGACGATGGTTGCTCTTGTCGCTACCCGCAGGGGCTATTACATCTTCTTTGCTACTACCATCCACCCACTCAGCCATTATCTCACGTGCAAACGCGCTATGAGCATAAAAGCCAATAGCAGCACCGTTTAGCATAGACCTCTTGTCTGTATCGGATAGTCTATAATACGCCAAAGTACCTGGACAGGTCAGTGCAGAGATGGTTGATGCGCTATACGGCGAATAGAACCCATACCATCGCAAGTACCATTTCAGTGCGTTGGGAGCATGCAACAGTTTGTTACCACTGTCGAACCAGACATAATAGTCTGCCTCCACCTGCTGCATCGTCTGTTGTACACAGGCACTCTTCCATGCGTACTGCCCACCACATTTGTTGATATCAAAGAATATAGGGTATTGTTCGTAATTGAACTTACACATTTTTACCCCTATTGGGATATTAATACCATTGTGTTGTTGCTCTTCTGTCAGTCCTAAGTCCCATACCACAACTTCCGCCTTCGGTGCATATTGAGACAGCGACGGCAGTAAGTATGTCACCAAACTATCGTAGAATGGTGCATTCGCTCCCGTGATAAAGCACAACCTGCCCCGACAAGGGATATGTCGGAACACTCGGAGAAATAACTTATTGAGTTGCTTATCAATATTCATCTTACGCCAACTGTTGTAGCATAGTTATCCACTTATTTATGCAGGACATCCAATGTGATACCGCCTATCTCGGCTGCCATCTCTGAGAAAGACGAGTAGTACGACCCGATGATGAACGTTGTACGGGATAGCGCGTACATCTCTACCACTGCACTCAAGATACCCTGCTGCGTATCTCTATTCAGCGGACAGTCGTGCGAGAGGATATGTCCGGCAAAGGTATGCCGCAAAGTCTGCTTCAATTCAGCATCGTCGGTTGCCAAATAGAATTTCCGTTTCGGGTTCTCGGTTATCATTGTCTGCATCGTATGTGTGAATAGCTCCACGGGGCTCTGCTCTATCGACCACGAGTTGTCCGTGCGGCGGATATGCACACCTACCGTTTCTTCATTGAGATCTTTGCATGCCGCATCCACCATCTGCCTGACATCTTCTCGCAGCACAAAAAAGTCCCGCTCCAACGACTTATCCTCTGTGAACACCGAGTAGGTGCGAATCACTACATGGCGATACTTTTTTTAGTACGCCCTGCTGTACATCTTGTCGCAGCACACCATAGTCATCGGTGTCGTATAACCGCACGAGATGCAGGTTCTCCAACAGCCTGAGCAGCACACGCCCTATTGCCCGATGGCGTAACTTAAACAATAGCAGCCGATGGTCTTTCTTCTCTGTTGAGACCACCATGGGACGTGCTTGCCATATTGTCTCGAAAGGGCAGTTCAGTTCGCGGTTGCACTGCCATATAACCCGATAGGGTGTGTTATCGGCTTTCGTTACTTTCAGCAGCGAGTTGATGGCACGCATTCTATTAGCAAGACCTCCTACGGGATAGAAATATATCATCATCGTTTATATCGTTTAGTACCTACGGCCAAGGCTTTGATGTATTCTTTGGGTGTATGGGCGGTGCGCAGCAGCAAGCCATGCGATATCCGTTGTCCGTTTGCTGCCATTCCTATAGCCGCATTGAGAGACAGGTTATACACCACTCTGTCGGTACAGCGGTTTCGATAGCCGTTATGGCAGAAGTATTCATACAGCCTGCGGGCAATCGTCTGTTTATCCTCGGCATGACGCAGGTTGTCAGTATGTGCAATAGACGTGGCACGTATACGATAGAGGTACAGCGACATCGGTAGGGTGATTGTCTGTCCTGCTATGCAGAGTGCTTGCGGCACGAACAGTTCGTCCTCGTGCAGCATGCCTACAGGGAACGACAGTGTGTGTTCGACAATGAGTGTGCGCCGGTAGGCATATAGACAAGCAGCCGAAGGTCCCCATCCTCGTTGGCGTACAAAGTCGCAGAGGTAGTCAAAGCCACGCGGATAGGTGCGTTGTCCGATATGGTTGAAAGGTGCGTTTTCTTCTTTTCGATTATGGTCGTCGGAATACCACTGTATGGAGTTGAACGCCACAATATCCGTTTGTCCGTTTGTCAGCCATGGTGTCAGCCACTCCAACGCTTTCGGTACTAAGCAGTCGTCGCTATCGAGGAAGAGGAGGTAGTCGCCTGTGGCAAGGGCTATGCCGGCATTGCGGGCAGCGGAGAGACCTGCATTAGGCTGCGAGATGACTCGGATATGCACTTGTTCGGAGATACTGTGTGCAGTGTATTCGCTGAGGATAGCAAGGCTGTCATCGGTGGAGCCATCATTGATGCATATCACCTCTATCGGTGCAGAGATGGCCTGTTGTAACACCGAGTCTAAGCACTCGTGCAGGTAGGGTGCGGTGTTATACACCGGTATGATAATAGAGAATATGTAGGTTGCCATAGGTATAGTCCGCTGTCAGACGCTCCTGTTATACTTTATGGCGACAAAGATAGTGAAATTTCTGCAGGGGTGCAAATACTAAGTTGAGAGTTGAGGGTTGAAAGTTGTGTGCAGTTTTTTAGTTGAGTGTTTTGGAGAGGGTATTGTGGATTGTTGTGCGTATAACAGGGGGGCTGCCTAACAACTTTCCCTCGTTAGACAGCCCCCTTGTTTTTGTACTACTTTTCGCACACCTTGTCTGATTTGGGGTTGTCGATCAGAGGTTTCTTCTCTTCACCTTTGCGGTCGAAGAAACGTGTCTCTAACATCCCTAACCCTTGGTTTTCTATTACACGTATTCCGTATTTATGTTGCCATTGCCATTTGATAGATTTGATCCATCTCTTTGACACATAAGCATACACATAAGGGTGTAAGTGTAATTTTAGTCCTCTGCCATAGGCAGTTACCATATTCTGTATCTGCGTCTCAACTTGTTCTGTGAACAATATTGATGCTTGTATTTTGCCTTTCCCCATACATGTCGGACATGTCTCCATCACATCTATCTCCACTGCGGGGCGCACGCGTTGTCGTGTGATTTGCATTAGTCCAAATTTACTGAGAGGCAATACATTATGTTTCGCTCTGTCTCGGCTCATCAACTCGCGCATGTGGTCAAAGAGTGCTTGTTGGTTAGCCTTGTCATCCATATCGATAAAGTCTATTACGATGATTCCACCGATATCTCGAAGTCGGAGTTGATGCGCTATTTCTTCTGCGGCGAGCATATTGAAATGGAAAGCATTTTGCTCCTGGTCTTCAAATAGTTTCTTACTACCGCTATTGACATCAATAGAGTACATGGCCTCTGTCTTGTCCACTATCAAGTATCCTCCATTTTTGAATCCGACGGTGCGTCCGAGTCCTGTCTTCATCTGCCGTGTGATATCGAACTTATCAAAGATAGGTTGTTCTCCACGGTACATCTTGACAATCTGTTGCGCCTGCGGTGCAATGAGTTGCAGATATTGGTTTATCTCGTCGCACGTAGTTTGGTCATTGACATGTATATTCTCGAAATCCGGTGAGAACACGTCTCGTATAAGTCCAATTGTTCTTCCGAGTTCTTCGCTGATAAGTGCTACAGGTTCTTTTTGTTGAAGTGTCTTAATAGAATCATCCCAACGTTTGAGTAGCACTTTGAGTTCATTGTCCAGTTCAGCGACCCGTTTATCTTCTGCGACGGTGCGTACGATGACTCCGAATCCTTGCGGCTTGATAGATTGCACCAGTTGTTTCAGTCGTCCCCGTTCTGCTTCTCTTTTTATCTTATTACTAACCATCACCTTATCCACGAATGGGATAAGCACGAAGTTTCGTCCAGTGATAGACAGTTCTGCCGTGAGTCGCGGTCCTTTGGAGTTGATGGGTTCTTTTGTGACCTGCACCAGCAGTGTATCTCCGACTTTAAGATAGTCGGCTATATGTCCCTCTTTGGGGCATTCTGCCAAGTGTTCTTGTTTACGCAGTTCAGGTATGCGGCGTTTGTCGGACACGACTTTCGTCACATATTTTTGCAGTGTAAGAAACTCTGTTCCTAAATCAAGGTAGTGCAGAAAAGCTTCTTTTTCACAGCCTACATCCACAAAGACGGCATTTAGTGCAGGCATCACTTTTTTGACCCGTCCGTAGTAGATATTTCCCACGGCGAAAGTATCTTTCCCGCGTTCTTCGCGGTTGACCTCCATCAATCTGCCATCTTCAGTGAGTGCAATAGCCACCTCTTGCGGACGTACGTCCACAATTAATTCGCTTTTCATGTTTCAATATATCAAAAAAAATGGCTTGCCGTTCTTGTCTGCGCCCAAACAGGAACATATCGGCAAACCGTTAGTTAATAGCCACCGGCTTACTTATGCTTGTGGCGATTCTTGCGCAAACGTTTTTTACGTTTGTGCGTAGA
>CAVKDW010000045.1:0-13937 GCA_963655075.1 Muribaculaceae bacterium
CACGCCCATGCCCGAGTAATATAGGTAGAAATGTATAGTCTCATCGTGTGCTGTACTCAGTTCCACCATCTTCTGTTCGGTTATCCCACCTTCCTTATACACTTTCTTGGCGCGGTCGTAACCGTCTTGTACCTGTCGCAAGGTCGCATTGGCCGCCTGCAACGCACTCTTGGCTTGTGTGTCGTCTATACGTAACAACTCCTGACCTTTCTTCACGTGGTCGCCTTTCTTCACACTCACCGACGTCACCTGTCCTGCCGTCTGCACACTCAACGGCACACTCGACGCCTCTTCTATCTTACCCACGTACACGTGCGTATTGACAACCGTCTGTTTCTCTATCTTCTCCACCTTCACGCGAATTGGCTTCACCTCATAATGCGGCTTCTTATTGGGAAGATATTCGCAGCCCACCAATCCAAATACTGTGCCCAACAGCACTATAGGCAATATCCTGTTTATCTCTGTCTTCATGTCTTAGTTCTTCTTTGCGACCATTAGGATATTCTCTCCCGCCAACGTATTGCCGTTAGTCACGCCCATGCCCGAGTAATATAGGTAGAAATGTATAGTCTCATCGTGTGCTGTAGCATGTCCGGACACCTCAATGTCGAAGTTCTCCGTCACAGTCTTTTCCACCTTACGCAGGAACTCTTGCTCCTGTACTTTATATATCACAGTCACCGTCCGTTTGAATGGCTTGAAACTCAGCGTATTCTCGTCTATCTCTCCCGTAGTGGTATAGACATCGCCCGTGAGACTGTTGAAAGTCAGCAGCACACCACTGTCGCCCAACTTCTCAATCTCTAATGCCCCTTTCTCAGAGGTCAGTGTGGTGGATATGGTGTCTGCCACTGTAACTGTATGTTTAGCAATAGTATAACTATACCTGCCAATACGGTCTTTCACAGGGTCTGTACATGCGGCAAAAGATAGCACCACCATCCCTAATGCCATAACTTTCCATACTTTACTCATCTTCATAACGTGATCTATTTAGATTTATTTATTCTTTTTACTCTTCTTCATCCCGAACACCTAACAGCAGATGTATGCGTTCAATATTCTCTTCCTTGCGCCTCTTCAGCACCTCCGCGCGGTCGCTCTCTGTTTCTGGCAATAGTGCCTCGATAGATGGCATCACCACCACCGACATAATATTCAGCGAGAAAATGTTCAACACCAACTGCTCTGCGTTTGTTGCCGCTATGTTTCCCGCTGCTTGCTCCACGTCTAACGCATGCTGCAAGCGCTCTAAATACTCCCTGTACCGTGTATGCGCTATATCCGCCAGCGAGGGTAGGGATGTTGACTCGTTCACAATCAGTTTGGCAAACGCCGCATTCTCCGCAATAAAGTCGAAATTCTGTGCTACCAGATTGTCGAGATTCTTGATGAAATACAACGTTTCCGTCTCCTGGGGAGGCAGCACCGACTGAATAAATCCGTCTATCTTACGCTGCAACACCTCCATAAACAAGTTCTCCTTGTTCTGAAAATGGTAGTACAGCAGCACGTGCGTCACCCCAACTTTCTTGGCAATACGGCAGATGTTCGCACCTTCGTATCCATTACGGGCAAACTCCTCCTCCGCTACCTCCAAGATGATGTCCTTCCTATTTTTCATAGATCTATGCGATAATATCCGTTATTGTTAACTACTCGATCCTCCTCTCTCCTTATTCCATTCCGCCCATTGTCCTAACCAAATCGGCTGCAAAGGTAGTGCTTTTTATGTACACCACCAAAAAAAACTTACATTTCTGTAAGTTTTTGTGCCAACTATATGATTATCAGACTATATAGACGTGCGGAAAAAACCTTTACACCCACGGATATCGCTGGCGAAAAGACTGAACACGAGCCGCTAATCGCTCTTGATAGGCTACTGACTCTGGCGATGAAGGATGCAATAATGTGTGGTGTCTGTCCAACCATAACTGGTGCAATTCTCGCATCTCCTCTCGGGTACTATTCGTTACATAAGTGTCCGCAAAACGCTCCCAGATATAATCCACTGCGACACTTGACGGGTGCAACATATCCTCTGCATAATAGCGATAGTCGCGCAACTCATCCAACATAATCTCATAAGCAGGGAAATAATCCACAGAACAATTCGCATCTTTGCCGATAGTCACCAAACTATCCACCGCCTCTAACAATATCGCCTTACTGACTTGATTCGCGTGTAACCCATCTTTTAGATGACGTATCGGACTGACAGTGAACAACAGGTGCTTATCCGCATATTGCTTTATCAATGGCTCCCATTGTGCCACTATATCTTCTACCCCCAACCGACGCCTCGTAAACCATGCCGCAGGCATCTTGTGACAGTTTGCAACCACACTCCCCTCCGCACCTTTGTATGCATGACGCATCTCATATACCCATGAAGTACCGAAAGTGACAACAACCACACTCGCTTCTGCAACAGCATGCTGCAGACGCTCTATGCTCTCAAAGCAATGCTGTTCGGCTTCCTCCTTGCTGACCGAAGAGAACGAACCGTGATGATACATCGAATGCCACATACCTCCCCACGCAACTAAGGTCGGTACCGCATGCAACTGCAGAGCCTGTGCTATCGACAACGGGTTATATAATGTCCCAAATGGATTGGTAACCACTTGAAAATAACACTCGCACATCTTCGCACCTATACTGTCTGCAAAACACGAACCGAGCAGCAAGATCTTATCCTGGTAGCCTATGTGCCACGAAGAAGGGGCTATTTGTACCGCTGTGGAGAGATTCATATACACATAAATATTATGGGAACATTTCCTGTTATTCAAAATGCATAACCCGTGCCGGACTAATCTTGGTCACTATGGCGGACGGAGCCAACAGAAGCAACCAAGCCACGGCCATCGTACCTATATTGAGCAATGCCCACCAACCCCAAGGGAAAGCAATGGGAACATAACTCACATAGTATGTCGCAGCCTCCAAAGGAATAAGATGCGTGAAGTATTGCAAAGCACACAATCCCAAACCCAACACGTTGCCATATAACATACCTTTGCCGACTAACAAAGCCGCCTCATAGACGAATATACGCCGTACAAACCGATTGGAAGCACCCAAAGCCTTCAATACACCTATCAGTTGTACACTCTCTAATATCAAGATAATGAGACCGGTTATGATGCTGAACCCGGACACACATAGCATCAGAATAATGATAATCACGACATTCATATTCAGCAGATCCAACCAAGCAAAGATCTGAGGGTTCAACTGTTCCAAAGTCTGGGTGTAAAAGGCATTACCCTCCGCATCCAATCGGTTGGCAGTGGCAAAGTACACACGATCAGCCACATACTCCAAATGACGTAAATCATCTACCAGAATCTCCAAACCGGACGCTTGATCAGCTGACCAGTGATTCAACTGACGCACCAATGCTATATCTCCTAATATAAACAACCGGTCCATCTCACTCATACAAGTGTTGTACAAACCCGTGATATACAGTTTGCGAACACGTAACTCCTCCTCTACAAAATAGCACAAAAAACTGTCATCCACCTCCAAACCTAACAGACTCGCTAACTCTGTGGACAGCAACACTTCGTTCGCCGACTCAGGCAGATGCCCCTCTACTAAGTTCTGACGAAAATACTCCCAGTAATCCGTACCCTTAAATACTATCCCCTGAAACGCACTATTTGTCTTTATGATACCTGGTTTCGAGGCAAAGGTCGATACACTGCGCACGTGTTCTATCTGCTTCAATCGGATAACCAACGAATCGGAGACACGTATAGGCTGTAGTTCAAACGTCGAGTTGTTATCAAAATTCACTACCTGTATATGGCTACCGAACCCGGCGACCTTACGAGTGACCTCTTGCTTAAACCCGATAACCACACATAAGGTGATAATCATCACCATCATACCAATGATGATTCCGCCTAAGGCTACGCGTACTGCAGGACGGGAAGAACGTTCCTTGCCTTCGCCGGCAAAGTATAGACGGCTGGCAATACGCCACTCAGGTCGTAGTATTTGATGTTTCTTTGGCATAATTTTTGCAGCCACACTGCCAAAATGAATAGGTTATTTTATATCACTTGTCTTCTCTCATGTGCCTCTGTAACGCTGGCTCAGACCGATATGCCACGACGTACGGCCGAAGAGGTCGCTATGAAACAGACCGAGATGTTGGTGCGCAATCTGGATATCACCGATAGCCTCGTGCGCGATACACTGTATCGTCTGCACCTCAAGCATACTCGTATGCGCAACCCTAATGCCACGCGCGAGGAGATTCATCAGCGGGTACTACAATTCACAGCAGAACTCAAACAGATACTCACCCCACAACAATACAACAAATTCCTCAGCGAACAGGCTGCACACAAACCGCGCAGACCGCAACCTCCACTCAATCGACTGATGCCTCCTCCACCGCCCCCATATCAGATGCAACATCAACCAAACGACAGCGGCGGAGTAGCAGATACACCACCACCGCCACTATACCCCCTACCATAAGACCACCTAATATGTCCAATGGATAATGTACTCCCAAGTACATCCTGCTATAGCAATTCATAGCCACCCAAAGCATCAAGCCGCAAGTGGCTATTCTATTTTTCCATAATAAAGAGAACAGCAAACCACATGCCATCGTGTTCGCAGCATGACTGCTCACAAAACCATACATCCCGCCACGATAACCATTCACTATGTGTAACATCCCCTCCAACGAGGGCTCATGCGTGGGACGCAAACGACAGACCGCATGCTTGATGATACCCGACGATATATAGTCTGCGGCACCTACTGCTATTGCAAAACTCAATAGCACCAACACACACGCTATCCAACCCTTGCCGCTTTCCGAAGATACATGTAGAACCTTCGCTATACGCGCAACCACACTTCCTGCAGGGGGTCGGTAAGTCCTGTATCTCCATACCACACAACCTGTCAACACCGCATACAAGGGTATCCAAGTCCATTTGGCAGATATTACCCACATCAACACGTCTGCCCACGGAGCATGGCACTGATTGATAGCAACCAACCACTGCTGATCCAAAGACAACAAAGCCGATATCCATGATACAAAGTCCATAATTGATACTGTTTACATTGGGTGATTATTGGGTGATTACTGGGTGATTGTACCGAAATCATGCTACTCGTTCAACAGTATAGCCGTATGGCAAGCCACTACACCGGCGGTCTCTGTGCGTAACCGGGAGTTACCTAAACTAACAGGACGGAAACCCTCATGCAAGGCTAATGCAACCTCCTGCTCTGAGAAGTCCCCCTCCGGACCTATCAACACCAGCACATCACGCTTGGGAACAATCAAGTCCTTCAACAACCGCTTCTCGTCCTTATAACAATGGGCTATAAACTTATCCATCTCCGTGTGCTGGTCGTGTGCATACATTCCCATAAATGTTTCATAGTCCGTCAAAGCATTCAACTTGGGCAGATAAGGAGTCAAAGACTGCTTCGCTGCTGACAGCACAATCTTCTCCAACCGATCCGTACGCAACTGCTTACGCTCCGAGAAACGACATAACAAGGGCGTTATCTCATCCACCCCTATCTCCGTACATTTCTCTACCATCCACTCTAAACGCTCCACATGCTTGGTAGGGGCAATAGCGATATGTAGATAAAAATCATGACCACGCCGCTGATGCTCCGACGATACCACTTCGAACGCACAACGCTTGGGATGAGGATTGGTAATCAATGCCTCGTAAGTCGTACCTCGACCATCCGTCAGCAAGATCTTGTCACCACGCGTATAACGCAAGACGCGTACGCAATGACCGGACTCCTCCTCCGAGAGACAACTACTCGTTTCTATATGTGGCGTGTAAAAGAGATACATGACTGCCCTTACCAAGAAATCTGCGCAAAGGTACTACATTTTCACCATATCCACAAACAACATTCCCCACAACACTATATACATCCTAACAAACAAATCCTCTTGCATACTTGCAGATAAAGTTGTACCTTTGCAGGCTCAATAATAGTGGAGTAAGAATAAGTAATAAACGTTATAAAATAGTGGTGCATTCTGATAGGGCATCATGGTAGTAATACAATAGCATACTATGCAACTGACATTAGACGATATTCATCAAATCTTATATCATAATGCGGATATAGAGGTGCCTGAAAGCAGTAGAAAACAAGTAGAAGATTGCTACCATTTCCTGAAACAATTCTCGCAAGAGAAAGTCATCTATGGTATCAACACAGGTTTCGGACCTATGGCGCAATGGCGCGTAGACGACAAGTACTTGAAGAACCTCCAATACAATATCATTCGCAGCCACTCCACAGGGGCGGGAGAACCGCTTGCAGATCGCTATGTACACGCTGCTATGATAGCACGACTCGGCTCTTTCCTGCAGGCTAAGAGTGGAGTGAATATAGAGATAGTGGACCTGCTCACCGAGTTTATCAACCGCCATATTATTCCTTTCGTCCCAAAACATGGTAGCGTTGGTGCCAGCGGAGATCTCGTACAACTGGCACACATAGCCCTATGCCTCATAGGAGAGGGAAAAGTACACTACAAAGACGAATGGCGAAAAACATCTGATGTCCTGACCGAATGTGGACTACAACCCATACACATACATATCCGTGAAGGGCTTAGTGCTACGAATGGCACATCCGTCATGACGGGGATCGGCGTTATCAACCAATACGATGCAGAGAACCTGTTGCGCCTCGCTATCTTGACCAGTGTGTGGATGAACGAGGTAGCGTCCTCGTTCGATGACCTGATGGCAGCACCGCTCAATGAGTATCGACGCCATGCAGGACAGATATTCATCGCCTCCGAGATGCGACGTTTGGCAGAGGGGTCGCAGTGCCTGCAGAAACGAGAACATGAACTATACAACAACGGACACACCGGCGATAAAGTATTCGAACACAAAGTACAAGCCTACTACAGCCTACGCTGTACTCCCCAGATATTAGGACCTATCTACGAGACACTGCAGAATACGCGGCGGGTACTGGAAGAGGAACTGAATGCTGCTAACGACAACCCCATCATAGACCCGACAACGCAGAACGTGTACCATGGAGGAAACTTCCATGGCGACTATATCTCACTCGAAGAAGATAAGGTGAAGATAGCACTCGTACGCCTGACGATGACGGCGGAACGACAACTCAACTACCTCTTCCATGACCGTATCAATGGTATTCTCCCGCCATTCCTCAATCTTGGCGTGCTGGGACTCAACTACGGCATGCAGGCATGTCAGTTCACCGCCACCAGCACCACCGCCGAGAGTCAGACACTGGCGATGCCGAACTACGTACACTCTATTCCTAACAACAACGATAACCAGGATATCGTTTCTATGGGTACCAACACAGCCGAACTCTGCGCACAGGTAATAGAGAATGCCTACCAAGTGATGGCTATACTCTGCATGGCTCTGGCACAGGCCGTGGATTGCCTCAGTATCAAAGACAAACTTGCACCGGCTACGCGTGCCGAGTACGACGCTATACGACAACTCACCCCGACAATCATAGATGACACGCCTTTCTACGAAGATATAGAAAAAGTCATCCGGTACCTAAAAAACAAAGCATAAGACAATGACAAACGAGAGATATGCATTAGTCACAGGTGGCAGTCGCGGCATAGGTCGTGCCATCGCCGAACGATTGGCTAAAGACGGCTACACGGTCATTATCAACTACTTGAGAAACACGACTGCAGCACAAGAGGTGGCGAACACTATCATACAGAATGGAGGAAAAGCAGAACTGCTGCAGTATGACGTAGCAGATTTTCAAGCAACGGCACAAACCATTCAGGACTGGCAACAGACCCACCCGAACGCACATATTGACGTGTTAATCAATAATGCGGGCATACGCCGTGACAATCTCTTAGTCTTTATGACGGATGAAGAGTGGAGTAGTGTTATCAACACTACACTCAATGGGTTCTATGAGCAGACACGACTACTTCTGCCGGCTATGCTACACGCACGACATGGCAGGATAATCAATATCACATCCATATCAGGAGTCTCAGGACTACCGGGACAGGTCAATTACTCTGCCGCCAAAGCAGCACTCATAGGAGCAACAAAAGCACTCGCAAAAGAAGTCGCAGCACGCAAAGTGACAGTGAACGCTGTCGCACCGGGATTTATTACAACAGACATGACGGCTGACTTGGACGAAGAAACACTCAAGAAGACAATCCCTATGGGACGATTCGGACGAGCAGAAGAAGTGGCAGCATTGGTCAGTTTCCTGACAAGCGATGAAGCAGAATACATCACTGGACAAGTTATCAATATCGCAGGAGGAATAGGATGAGACGGGTAGTAATCACAGGAATGGGAATATGGGGATGCCTGGGCAAAAACAAAGAAGAGGTAACACAATCACTGTACCATGGGCGTAGTGGCATAGGAATAGATCCATCACGCACAGAATATGGATTGCGAAGTCCGTTAACAGGCATAGTACCTACTCCCGACCTCAAACCTCTGCTACACAGACGGATGCGTATGGGGATGTCACAAGAGGCGATGTATGCATACATGGCAAGCGCAGAAGCCTTTCAACAAGCCGGCATCTCCGAACAATATCTCCTCGACAATGAGGTGGGAGTACTCTTTGGTAACGACAGTACAGCACAAGCATCCATCGAGACACATGAGATAATGCGGGAGAAACATGACTCAGCACTCGTCGGTTCAGGACTGATATTCCAATCCATGAACTCTACGGTGAACATGAACCTATCTACCATCTTTCACCTGCGAGGAATTAACTTCTCAGTATCTGCTGCATGTGCCAGTGGTAGCCATGCTATTGGAATAGGGACACTATTTATTAGACAGGGACTGCAAGATATGCTACTCGTCGGAGGTGCACAAGAAGTCAATGCTTATGCCATGGCGGCATTCGATGCCCTTGGCACCTTCTCCACACGCACAGACGAACCTACACGCGCATCACGACCCTTCGACAAAGAACGAGATGGACTGGTACCCAGTGGAGGAGCGGCGGCTCTCGTCTTGGAAGAATATGAACACGCCATAGCACGGGGAGCAAACATCTTGGCGGAAGTATCCGGGTATGGTTTCTCAAGCAATGGGGGGGGGATCTCACAACCCAGCGAAGAAGGCTCTTTTATCGCTATGCAACGTGCCTTGCACGATGCGAATATCACTGCAGAGGATATTGACTATGTCAATGCACATGCTACTTCTACGCCACAGGGAGACGCTGAAGAAGCAATAGCACTAAGCCGCCTGTTTGCAAATAAAAAAACATGGATATCAAGCACCAAATCAATGACAGGACACGAGTGCTGGATGGCTGGAGCGAGCGAAGCAGTCTATTCCGTGCTGATGATGCAACACCATTTCATTGCACCAAATATCAACTTGGAAAATATCGATGAGACAGCAAAAGAGTTACGATTAACCCCAAAGACAATAGATACACCTGTTAATCATGTACTGAGCAACTCATTTGGCTTTGGAGGAACCAATAGCGCCTTAGTATTGTCAAACATTGTTCGCTTATGAGATTATTCGACACACTCAAACAACATTATACCAAAGAGCAGTTTAGTGCTATCCAGGCACAGTATCTCGCCCATATATATTCATGGGGCCCCGCTATTTTCCAGGTAGCACGTCTGATGATACACTATGGTATATTCGAACTGCTTGAGAAAGCAGACAAAGGACTGACACTTGAACAGATTGCCGGGAAGACTGGCCTAAGTCACTACGCTGTGAAGTGCCTGCTCGAGTCTTCGCTAACGATGTACACGGTTATAATAGACACCGACACAGACCGCTATTCGCTCTCAAAGACAGGATGGTTCCTTCTCAATGACCAAATGATACGTGCCGACATAGATTTCAACCATGATGTCAACTACGAAGGATGGTTCCACTTAGATAAAGCATTGGAACAAGGGAAACCTGAGGGACTAAGACACTTCGGAGATTGGGACACTATCTACGAGGGACTGTCATCTTTACCCGAACAGGTGCAGAAATCATGGTTCGGGTTCGACCACTACTATTCAGACCATTCGTTTCAGGAAGCCCTGCAGATTATATGTGCAAACCAGACACGGACATTGCTCGACATAGGCGGAAACACAGGGAGGTTTGCACTGCAATGCGTGAGTACCTCACCCGGGATAGAAGTGACAGTATGTGACCTCCCACAGCAGATAGAACTGATGAAAAAGTCTATTGCAGGAAAGACCGGAGCAGATCGTATTCATGGAATAGGGGTCAACCTGCTTGACCCAATGCAGACCCTGCCACAAGACAAACACTATGATGTGATATGGATGTCACAGTTTCTCGACTGCTTTGGCGAAGAGGAGATAGTGTCTATCTTGTCGCGGGTTCGGGAAATCATGGATAATCATACGCGTGTCTATATCATGGAGACATTGTGGGATAGGCAGAACTATGCACCCGCAGCCTTCTGCCTGACACAGACATCATTATACTTCACAGCAATGGCGAATGGTAATAGCAAGATGTATAATACGGACGACATGACAAGACTCATTGCTGCTGCAGGGATAGAAGTAGAAACGATACATGACCATATCGGCAATGGAGGACATAGTATCATAGTTTGCAAAAACAAAACAAGATAGATATATGACAAGAGAATTACTTACAAACAAAGTATGTTCCATTCTGGTAGACGAGTTTGAAATAGAGCAGGATAAACTAATTCCTACTGCTCTCCTGAAACAAGACTTAGGTATCGACTCCCTGGACTTCGTTGACATAGTGGTTGCTATAGAACGAGAGTTTGGCTTCAAGCCTACGGCTCAGGAGTTAAAAGCCGTAAAGACTTTGGACGAACTATACACCTATATCGAACAACATTTGTAACGCTATGCAGTGGACGGGGAAGACAGGAGGTACCACATGGCAACAGCGCGCATTGATCGTGCTGTTCAAGCATGTGGACATCCGTGTTATCTATGGTGTGATGAGTATCTGGCTACTATGGTACATGATAGTGCGCCCATCTGCCACACGAGCCGTCTTCCGCTTTCATAGACGAAGAAAACGTACACGCCTGCAGGCTTGCTGGGATACCTACCATAGTTACTTCTGCTTCGGACAAGCCATCATGGACAGATTTGCAGTCTACGCAGGTTGCACTTTCCATATCGATATACACAATATGCCACTGTTCGCCAACCTGCGAGACGGGAACGACGGCTTTATTGTATTGTTCTCACACCTCGGCAATTCTGAGATGGCAGGGTATTGTTTAGCCACTCCATACAAAAAAATGAATGTGTTGACCTATGCAGGAGAAACAGAAACAGTGATGCGCAACAGAACGAACGCTTTACAGAAGAATAATCTATGGCTGATACCAATGCTCCCAAATAGTATGAATCATATCTACGCTATCAGTAGTGCCCTGGAGCGTGGTGAGATAGTAGCCATGGCCGCCGACCGTATAACGCAGTCTAAACATGTAGATTGTCCGTTCTTGGGGCAAACAGTACACTTACCGGCAGGACCGTTCCATATATGCTCCACCATGCAAAAACCGGTATTGCTGGTGTTTGTATTCAAAACACGGTGGAACAAATACGAAGTAAAAATACAACAACTACAAGTGGATATGTCTTTGCCTCGTAGTAAGCGTATACAAGATATAGCGCAACAGTATGCAACGGCCTTGGAACAGCAAACTCTCCAATATCCCTATCAGTGGTTCAATTACTATGATTTCTGGAAACAATGATAGACACGGAAAGCAACATATTGGATCTCATCCCACAAAGACCACCTTTCGTGTTTGTGGACAGACTGCTGGAGGTTTCCGAACAGAAAGCGTTATCACAATACATGATAACGGACAACTGTCCTCTCTTGCAGGAAAACGATTTGACATCGGCAGGTTTACTGGAGAATATGGCACAAACGTGCGCAGCACGCATAGGGTATCTGCAGACCCTACACAACGCACCTGTACGTATTGGTTACATCGGTGCTGTCAGAGAAATGACTATTGAGCAGTTTCCTCATATACATGATACCATCACAACAGAGGTGATCTTGTTGGAGAACGTCTTCGATATATCACTCTTCCAATGCAAGTGCTATTCCAACGATATACTGATTGCACAAGCAGTGCTTAAACTCGCACTCAACTGATTGAGATGTATTGCATCGCACATAACATAGTATCCCCTATAGGCAACACCTCGGAAGAAAACCTGCAGGCTGTCATGGCAGGTAAGAGTGCATTGCAACTATATACACATCACTTCGCAGATGTCGAGCCTTTTTGTGCTTCGATGTTCCCTAAGCAACCTGACTTCCTAGACTTGTGTATAACTTCTGCCAAACAAGCATTAACACATTGTCAGATAGATGTCTCTGATGAGAGAACCATATTTATACTATCTACCACCAAGGGGGATGACTTGGACCTGTTGACACCTGCATGGAAGATTACAGCGTATTTCCATAATCCCAATGCTCCTGTTATCGTATCCAATGCCTGCATATCAGGAGTGAATGCACAGATAGTAGCGGCACGCTTATTATCTTCACAGAGGTACGACAACGCTGTGGTCATAGGCTGTGACGTGTTGAGTAAGTTCATTGTCTCAGGCTTTCAGTCATTCAAAGCCTTATCCCCGGAGCTATGTTGCTCTTTCGATGCAGAACGAGCAGGACTAAACCTCGGAGAAGCCGCTGCCACGATGATATGGACAAACAAAAGACCCGATATACAGCCCGTATGGCAATATGTAGCAGGCTCTGTACACAATGATGCCAACCATATATCGGGACCAAGTCGAACAGGAGAGGGGACCTTCTTATGCCTGTCGGATATACTGTCCGTGGTGGCACCTTCACAAATCGGACTAATGAGTGTACATGGTACAGCCACGCTGTACAATGATGAGATGGAATCGATAGCCCTTCACCGCGCTGGCTTGTGTGATGTCCCTATCGCTGTATTCAAAGGGTACTACGGACACACATTAGGAGCGGCAGGCATCCTGGAAACGATAGTATCCATGTTACTTGTCGAACAAGGTATTCTCGTGGGAAACCCTCGTTATGTACATAGCGGCACGACGTATGCACTGAATATATCTGCTGATAATAGACGCTTGCCATCATCAACGAATACTTTTATCAAAATGTTATCGGGCTTTGGTGGCTGTAATGCGGCTGCCTGCTTTCGCTATGGTTGATTATGGCACGCACATCGATAGAAATAACAATAATACCAACACAGGTAATCCTCAATGGAACAACTCTCCATTGCGAACAAACGGGCGACAAACTGCTGACCGAATTGTACCATACTATCGGCAACTATCCTAAGTTCTTCAAGATGGATATGCTATCTAAATTGGGTTTTATCGGCTCCGAACTGATCCTCCAATACGAAGGTGCAGAACGCTTCGTCCCGAACAATAGCCGAATAGTCGTCTTTGGAAATAGACAGGCCTCTATCAAGAACGATACCGATTACAGAAAGACAATCTCGGATAGTGCTAACTACTATCCCAGCCCCGCCTTGTTCGTATATACATTACCTAACATCGTAACAGGCGAGATTGCTATCCGCAACAAGTACTATGGTGAGACCTGTTTCTATGTCTTGGACAATCCTCAGACACTATTCTCATTAGCGGAACTGACCCTCGATACAACCAATTACCAATCGGCCTTGGTAGGGTGGACAGAATGTCTTGGTGAAAATAACTTTTATGCAAATATCAAACTAATATGGAAGAATTGATTTACCAACTTAAACAGCAAATCATAGAGGTGCTAAACTTTGAGGATATGACACCCGAAGATATTGATACCGATGCACCTCTCTTTGGTAGTGGATTAGGACTCGATTCCATTGATGCACTC